>DATETD010000150.1:0-3351 GCA_035283885.1 Rhodocyclaceae bacterium | reverse complement strand
CGCTGCAAGCACTGACCCAAGCCCGCCTCGCCGCCGGTCAAGCCTGGCTGGAGCGCGCCGACAGCCAGCATTGGTTTATCCAGGTGCTCGGCCTTCCCGCCGAGCAACGCAGCCGCATCGAAGACTTGCTGCGCAACCCGGCCCTGAACGAAAACGATCTGGACAATATCCGCGTGTACTACTCCGAACTCAGCGGCCAGCCGCGCTACGGCCTGATCTACGGCGACTATCCCACCCAGGAAGCCGCGCTGACCGCGCTACGCCAACTGCCGCCGGCGCTTAAAGCCGCCAAACCCTATCCGCGCCAGGTGATGAAGCTGCGGCCTGGGCAGGGATAGAAGAAATGACGACGATTCGCCCTTATCTCCATGCCTTTTTACTGCTGACGGCAATGCTATTCGGAATTTCGACGACGCTAGTCGCTCGCGCCGATAACTTTGAAATCAAAAATATTCAGCGCACCGTTAAGCGTTCGGATTCGCCATCGTCGGTATTGAACTTCCCTGTCGTCAACGGGCAAAACCAAACTGCCGCCAACCGCATCAATCACGCAATGCTCGAGTCTTTGTTTGGGGACGGCTGGCTCGGATCGAACATGGTTCCACCAATAAACCCGAAAGACTACTTGAAAGTAGTGCCTGAAGACGATCTTTTCCGGTTAGGATACTTGGAATATCGAATCTTGCGAAACGACAATAGCGTTTTTTCGATAAAATTCGATTTCGAAGGCTGTGGCGCCTATTGCGAACACTCCGATCTCCCACTCGCCTTCGATGCAACAACGGGCCGTCGCCTGCAATCTATGGATTTATTTAGCGCAGCAGGGCGCAAGGCATTGTTTCGCACAATTAAAACCCAAAATCAAGCAGCCATCCGCAAACAACTAGCCCTATCGCAACGAGCAAAACCCACAAAAAATAGGACACAAGACGAACTCGACCAAGCGACCAGTATGTATCAAAGCTGCCTTCAGGAAAGCAGCTATGACTATACAGGCGCTATGCACTTTTTATCGGACGCAATCGTTTTCATCCATGGTCGGTGCAGCAATCACGCAATGCTCGCGCTGGACGATCTAGGCGATTTGCGCAATAGATTCACTTACGAACGGCTAAGCCCATGGCTGACGGCCTATGCTCGCGCCTTGCTGCTGGGCGAAGGCGCCGGAGGACAACCCACATGGCCTTTCGGTCAGGTATTTCACGGCACGATGGGCGACAAAACGCCTATCACTATGTATTTACGCGACAGGGATGACGACATTACGGATAAGTATTCCGCAGTCAGCGGCCATTATTTCTACGACCGATATCGCAAGCCTATCGCCTTAAATGGAAATTGGTCGAATGGAAAACTGAGCATGAAGGAGTCCGACGGCGACAAACCGCCGCATGCGACCATCACCTTAATCGTCAACCCAAACGGATTGCAAGGCGAATGGAAGAGCATCGACGGCAAGAAAACGCTGCGCGTGAAATTCGAACCCTAACTATGCAACGCTCGTCGAACGACCGGTCGCGCCGTTAAGCGAATGCGGAAATTTCCCCGACCGAAGCAAGCACCGTCTCGTCAGCGCCGACTTTTGCGTGCGTAACGGCAGAAGTCAATCGATTGGAGCGCGCCGACAACCGGCATTGGCTTATCCAGACGCTCGGCGCGTTGCAATACGAATAAATCGGATAAGACGATATAAGGCGACAACGGCGCTCCGGATACGAGTCGTCATGCGATACTAGCAGGCGAACGCCTTTTGCCTTCGCCCCCACTCCGAACGGAACATCATGCCGACCACCGCTAAAAAAACGCCCAAAACCGCCGCGAAGGAAACCGCCGTCGCCGAACCTTCCCTACGCTTTCGCCATTCTCCAGAACTGCAAGAACGCACCCAGGCGCTGCTCGACGCACTCGAAAAAGCCGCCGACCCCGAAGATCATCGCGACGACTTATCCGATTTAGTGGTCGATCTCACGGGCGTCGGCATGGATTATTACTTTATGAAGCCGCTGGAGCAGGCCAAAGTCGGCTTCGTCGTCGAACAATCCGCGCGCCTCGGCCTATCGGGCGCAGTCAAAGTCATCGGCTCGGTCACGCGCAAGATCATAGGCCGCATGAACGGGCCGCAATTGCTGGTCGTAACCGCGCATATTCGGCATTTGGCGGCATAGCGCGCTGTCGTATCGTTCTTGTCGCCAGCGCAGCTTTATAGCCGTCTCGCCAGCGCCGACTTTTGCGCCGCTCCATATTTACCGTCGGCCAGGTGCGGGCGAGTCGGCGTCGCAGTTTTTACCGTTCCGCGCTCGCTCATGCTTGCAAGTCGTTTAATGCGTGTTAGGATTCGTCCGACTCTTATCCAACATACGCAGAACTTTCGCCAAGTCCCGACCGCGCCGCTTCCCGGAAAACTATGAGCCAGCAAACCGCCCTACTCCGCTCCAGCCGCTTTTTGCCGCTGTTCGTCACCCAATTCCTCGGCGCGCTCAACGACAACGTGCTCAAGAATGCGATGGTGGTGTTGCTGACCTTCCATGCCGCGCAATGGTCCGCGCTGACGCCCGAAGTATTGGCCAATCTTGCGGCGGGAATATTCATTCTGCCATTTTTTCTGTTTTCGGCGACGGCGGGGCAGTTGGCGGACAAATTCGATAAGGCGATTATCGCGCGCTGGGTCAAAGGATTGGAAATCCTGATCGTGCTGATCGCAGGCCTCGGCTTCTTGCTGCAAAGCCTCGCCGTACTTTTAAGCGCGCTCTGCCTGCTGGGGCTGCATTCGACGATATTCGGCCCGGTCAAATACGCCATCCTGCCGCAGCACCTGCATGAAGACGAACTGGTCGGCGGCAACGCCTTGATCGAGGCCGGCACCTTCGTCGCGATCCTGATCGGCACCTTGCTCGGCGGTCTGCTGGCAGGACTTGCCGCCGCCGCTCAATGGATTACGCTGGCCGGACTGACGTTGGCCGGCGTCGGTTTGCTCGCCGCATGGAAAATCCCGACCGCCGCCGCGCCGGCGCCCCAGTTGAAAATCAACTTCAATCTGTTCGCCGAAACCTGGCGCAATATCGGCTTCGCGCGCGAAAATCAAACGGTATTCCTGTCGATCATGGGGATTTCGTGGTTCTGGCTGTATGGCGCGCTATTCATCGCGCAATTTCCGGCCTATACCAAAAACACGCTCGGCGGCAGCGAGACCGCCGTCACCCTGCTGCTGGCGGTATTCACCTTGGGCATAGGCTGCGGCTCGATGTTGTGCGAACGCCTGTCGGCCAAGCAGGTCGAACTGGGATTGGTGCCGTTCGGCTCGATCGGACTGACGCTGTTCGGACTCGATCTGGCGCTGGCTTCGCCCGCCAG
>DATETD010000149.1:0-3694 GCA_035283885.1 Rhodocyclaceae bacterium | reverse complement strand
GAGCCGGTGAGGAAGGTGAGGGTGTGCAGCAGCAGCTTGACGCCGGATTTCCAGGCGTCGGACGCGAGCTTGAAGCCCGTGGCGCGTCCCATGAACATGCTGACGATGGTGCTGTCGAAGACGGCGTTGAGCTTTTGCGGCGCATGCAGAAAATCCACGGCATGCGTGGCGGGTGGGGTGTCGAGGATCACCAGGTCATAGCAGCCGCTGCCTGTGGCGTCGACCAGCTTGGACAGCGAGGTGAATTCCTGCGATCCCGACAGGGTGGTCGAGAGTTGCTGGTAGAGCGCGTTGCCGAACAAGGCGTCGACGGTCTTGCGGTCGGCGGCGTGACGTTGGATGTAGTCGGCGAAAATGCGGCTCTGATCGATCATGCCGGCATATAATGTGCCGGGGTAATTTTGTCCCGGCACGCGGGCTTCGTCGGCGCTTTGGTCGATGCCTAAGGTGGTGGCGAGGCGGCGCGCCGGGTCGATGGTCAGCACTAGTACGCGCTTGCCGAGTTGGGCGGCATAGACGCCGAGCGCGGCGGAGAGCGTGGTTTTGCCGACGCCGCCGCTGCCGGTGCAGACGATGACGCGATGGTTTTCGATCAATTCCTGCATTGGCTGCGCGGGTTTCACTGCGTATCCCCCAAGGGCATGGCGGCGATTTCGAGCGCATCCGCCAAACGTTCCAGCATGGCGTTGATTTCCAGCGTCGGCGTCAGCGGCAGCGTATGCACCATCGCCGCCCCGGCCTGCGTCAGGCGTTTGAGGCTGGAGGCTTGACGGGCGTCGATATGGCGCATTTGTTCGAGAAAGGCCTCGCTCGCGGCGGCGTCCGTTGTGGGGGCCGCTTTGGGGTTATTAGGTAGCGGCGGAATCGATAGCATGCGGTTGCAATACACGCGCGGTCGCAAGCCGGTTTCGCTATAGATGTCGGCGATCATTTCGCAGGCTTCGCTCACCGGCATTTCTTCGGCCAGCGTCACGAGCCGGTATTCGCACACGCGTGCGTCGGCCAGCACCTCCACCATCGCTTGGGTGTGGTAATGAATCGGGCCGGCGGGGGCGGTGGCGGCCAGTCCGCGCGGCGCGCGTAGCATCGCCATGAATTGGCCGGTGGAATAGGCGTCGATCACCACGACATCGACATCGCGTCGATACCAGTGGTGGCGCATCGGCGCGGTCAGTTTGCCGAGAATCGCGATTTCGCTCATGCTCGGCGCGGCGCCGATCAGCGCCTTCATCACCGTATTGTTGAGAATTTTGTTGGCGGCGGATTTGAACACTAGATAGTGGGCGATGTATTCGCGTAACGCTTCTTCGACATCCCAGCGCGCTACCTCGATCTTGGGTCGCCATTGCACCGGGTCGTTATGCACCGGCAGCCCGAGAAACGGGCCGTAGAAGCTGCGGCTGCCGAATTCCAGCAGCAGCACCGTCTCGCCGCGACGCGCGAATTGCAACGCCGTCGCCGCCGCCACCGAGGACTTGCCGACGCCTCCTTTGCCGGTGACGAAGACGATGCGATGGTTGGAGCGGGCGGATGCGGGCGATTTCATAATGAATGCGGTGGCCGAAGTACAGCATGCGACAGGAGGCGCGGCGATGGATGGGGCGAATCCTACACTATGGCGCGCAAATCGATGCGGCTCGGGCGCGCTTCATGGGGCGGTAGGGGGGATCCGATGCAAAAGTCGGCGTTGGCGGGACGGATCGGTCGAAAAGTGGCGCCAGCTTGATTTTGCCGAGTCGTTTCCGGAAGCGGGGGCGTCGATCGACATGGGGAGTCCTTGCGGGCTTAACGCCGTCTTCTGGGAATCCGTGTCGGCTTGACTGGCTCGTAGGCTTTTAAGCCGGCATCGCCCGTGAGAATCTCCACGAAATAACCGGCCTTAGCGTAGTATTCGGCGACATCTTTGATCGTCGCGTCTCCAATCGATGTGCCTGCGCAGGCAAGCTGGGGCCAGCTGTCGGCCAGTGTGCGCAGATTTTCGGCTTCCCACAGCGGCGATTGGTCGGTAAAGGCGGCCCAGGGCGATTGAGCATCGGCGGCCTCGCGCAAATAGGCGGCCAGGCTACTGGCGCGTTCGAATCGTTGGCTGGCGGCTTGGGCAATGTGGTTGCCTGTCTCGATCAGCGTGGCGATCGGCAAAACGAAGGTGCTACCTTTTGCGCGTTCCTGCTTCAGCAGGCCGTCGATGCGATCATGATTCCATCGATCGTTGGACGGCCCGGATTCTTCCTTCCCCGGCACTTGCAGCCAGCAACAAAGAACCGAAGTATCCAAAATGAGAATTCGCCTACTCATCGGAGGTCTTGTTGCGAGCATTCGCACGTTGTGCGCTTGAAATGCTTTGTTCAATGAGGCCTTGACTGGATAAGCGACCGATCGGCCCTTGCGCCAACAGTTTCGGCAAGTGCGCGATGTCCTCCAGCAAGGTGAGTACGCTGAAACCGGTGGCTGGATCGCGGTTGGCGACGGTAATGAAAGGAATCATCTCGGTATCCATGGCGTCAAGCAGCGCGGGGTTATGCGTTGTGACCAGCACGTCGATGCCGCGTTGCGTCCCCTCGGTTTTCAACATTTCCAGTAGCAAACGCGACCGCGACGGATGTAGTCCATTGTCCACTTCCTCGATCACCAGCAGGCTCCCCGGCGGGCGGGTCAGCAAGGCGGTCAGGATGGCCAGGAAGCGTAAGGTTCCATCCGACATCCCGCGCGCATCCACCGTAGGCGGGATCTCCCGATCCAACCAATGCTCTTCGCAATATAACATGGCATCGGAATTGAATTTTCCGACCGTTTCCGCATAGATGCGACGAATGTCCCGTTCCGGCAGTCGGCGGGCGTATTGGGCAAGAACGGCTTCGATTTCTTGTTTCTTTTCCGCCGGCAACGCCGCCAGAACGCCGGCAATATTCCAAGCATCGGATTCGAGTCTGTCCGATAGCGGAGAAAACTCGCGCATGTGAGAGGGAATGGGGTCGAGAATGAAAATATCGCGTAGCGCTGCGACAACCTCGGTAACGCCATCCTGAATTTCTTGCCGCAATTTTTGCCCGATCAGTTGGAACAGCACGGCATGTGTGCGATTGAGTTGGCGCGGCGTTCCCTGCTTTTCGTTGTACAAACGCGCAACGATCGTCGGTGAATTCTCCAGGCATGGGTCGGTGCGCACGAGTTTTATGCTTCCGGCTTGGGATTTTCTATTTCCTTCTTTCCCTAGACGATATTTTATCCGGGTAAGCTGCTCCGAGTGAAGATCGCAACGGTTCTCGGCGATGCGCCCTTCCAGTCGATATTCGTAGTCGGTCGATTCGTCGGCGCGACAGACGACGCCTACCGAAAAACTTGAACCGGGCCGCCTGGACGCCCACTCGATCCCGCCACGGACTGGGGGATATTGCTTGCCTTCGCCCTTTAGCGCCGACGTCAGCATGGCGCCTGTGGCGATGCGATTCAGCAGCAATAGGGCGTCCAAGGCGTTGGATTTCCCGCTGGCATTGGCGCCGACGAGAACGGAAAGCGGGTCGATGTGAAGCGTCGCGCTCTCGTAGCTTTTCCAGTTTTCAAGCTGCAATTCGGTAATCATGAGTTACATTCTCGTTTTTGCAACGGGTTACGCCGGTTCCATCGAGCAGATCGGTTTCGGCTCGATGTTGCCTGCTCGTCGATCATGTACGGACGACCCAATCGTCTGCGGCAA
>DATETD010000148.1:0-8520 GCA_035283885.1 Rhodocyclaceae bacterium | reverse complement strand
GTCCGCCTCCCTTACCCCACCTTACCCGCCTTCCACCCCTTCAACAGCCCGCCGATCTGAAAGCTGCGCCAGCCTAGTATGCAACTGGCCGTCATTACGCCGCCCATCAATGCGCCGCCGACGCCCGCGGTGACGGTGTCGGCGCCCGTGAGGTAGAGATTCTCGATCGGCGTGCTGCTATGAATCCAGTCTTGGCGGAAGCGTTCGACCGTATGCTCGATGCCGTAGATTTCGCCGCTTTCGTTCCACTGAAACCACTGCGTCGATAAGGGCGTGGAGAGTTCGTAACAATCGAGCGCCGCGCGTAACTGCGGCTGGAAGCGGTACAGCGTTTCGAGCAGGGCGGCGGCGATCTTTTCTTTGAATTCGGCATAGTCCGCGCCGCGTTTGCCCCAGGTGCTGTTCTTCCATTTGGCAAACCACTGCGGCAAACTCGGGGCGACGATTTCCACCGTCGATTTGCCGGGGTAACGCGCATCCCAATCGGGATCTTTGGCCGAGGGGAAGGAGATATACACCATCGGAAACCCCAGCGCGCCGCCGGCGATAAAGTCGCGCAGATTCGCGTCGTGATCCGCGCTCGGATAGACCCAATAATTGGTCTTGGGTAAGCCGAGTTCGGCGGCGCTGCCTTTGAATCCGGCATAGAGGCAGACATGGGCGAACGAGGGTTCGACTTTTTTCAGCGGTTCGAGCAGCTTGCTGCGCTGCGCCGCCGCCGCGGGCACCAGCCGCGTATAGGTCGGAATCAGACCGGCGCCACTGATGACGACATCGGCAAGGATGCGGTGGCCGCCTTTTTTCAGTTGCACGCCATAGGCGCGCTTGTCGTCGATCAGAATCTGTTCGACGCCGGCATAGGTGAACACTCGTCCGCCCACCGCTTCTATCGTCGGGATGATCGATGCGGCGATGCTGCGCGCGCCGCCGACCGGATAGTTGCCGCCGCCGAGATAATGCTTGGCGACCATGGCGTGCATCATAAAGGACGACTTTTCGGGCGGCAGGCCGTAGTCGCCCCAGATGCCGGTCAACACGCCGATCAACTCGGGGTTGTCGGTCAAGCCGCCGAGTACTTCGCGCGTGGTTTTGAAAAAGTAGCTCGGCATCCAAAGGCGGCGCGCGGCGTTGTAGAACAGCCCGACCTTGCGCGGCAGGGCTTGGCCGGCGAAGAAGCGCGGCACTTGACGGCTGACTTTGCCGATCAGCTCGACATAACGCCTGATTGCTGCGCCGTCGGCGGGAAAGTGCTGCGTCATTTCGGCGATAAAGCCCGCGCGCCCGGCGACGTAGTCGTAAGTCTTGTCGCCGATGACGATGCGGTCGTAATGCGCATCCATCGGCGCCCATTGCAAGCGCCCTTCCGAAACGACGTCGAAGATGCGCCGCATCACTGAGCCGGGTCGATGCACTTCGCCGACATAATGCACGCCGACGTCCCATTCGTAGCCGTGGCGCGCGTAGGCGTGGGTGTAGCCGCCGGCGGTGTAATGTTGTTCGAGTACGCAGACGCGCTGCCCGAGTTTGGCGAGCAAGGCGGCGGCGCATAAACCGCCGATGCCGGAGCCGATTACGATCGCATCGTAACGCTCGAGAGCGAGATTGGGGCGAAACCGGGTTCCGGTGCGTTTCATAGGTGTTCTCTAAAGGCGATATGCGATGCGTGGGATGATAGCGGGTTTGCGATCGTTGTGGGTGGATGGGCGAGCCGTCTCGTCGGCGCCGACTTTTCGCTACTCCGCCGCAATCGACCGCCATGCCGCCGCCGCAAAGATCGGCGCGAGTTGTTTCGGTGCGGTTTTGACGCGGCCCGAGAGCCAGGCGCGGCAGTAGTTTTCGGCTTGGCCGATCAAGAGCGAGGGGTAGGTTTCTCGCGGCAAGGCCAGCAAGGCGCCTGCGGCGGCGGCTTGGGTCAGCATTTTGTCGATCGGCAGATAGCGCTGCTTGTTGCGCTCGGCGAGTTCGGCGGCGAACGGGCTTTTGGCGACGTAGCTGCGCGCCTGGAATAGGAAGCGCGCAAGTTCGGGGCGCTCGGTCACCCAATCCATATAGGAAGTTATCATCGCTTCGATCGATGTGCGGATATCGTGCGCCGTTGGGAGGCGGGCGGCGATCAGCGCGTTCTGGTCGTCGAGCGCGGCGAAAAACAGCGCGGCGGCGATGCCCTCCTTGCTCTTGAAATGATGATAAATGGTGCCGACGCTGGAGCCGCTACGCTCGCGAATCATGTCGATCGTGGTCGGTTCCAGTCCGCTTTCGTCGAAGCAGGCGAGTGCGCTGTGCAGGATTTGGCGCGGATGGGCGCCGCGATTGCCGGGGTAGGCGCGCAGCAGGACGTCTTCGAGCGCGGGATGGGTGGGTGTGGGAGGGGTGGACATTGCCGAATTTATTTTATGTGAATGCTCGACCATCGTCGCCGGGCGGCGGCGCATTGCGGCGGCATTTCGCCGCAGTTTACCGCGTTGCGTCCGGCTTGCGCCAAGGCGTAAGCCTTTCGATAGTGGCGTATCGAAAGTCGGCGCTGGCGGAACGGATCGGCGGTAGTTCAGGGCGATCCGTTATAATCGAGAGTCCATTTTTATTCATAAGAGGTAATCGTATGATGTCGACAGGATTTTCTTCGGTTTGGCGCGCACGGGTGGCGATCGGGGTGGCGATGGGGGCGTCGGTTCCGCTGTTGGCGTGCGCCGGCGATCGCGCCGGGGATGTAGAGGCGGCGAACCGTCGCATTGCTCCCGTGGCGCGAGTCGAGTTGGCCGCCGCAACGACCGGCAATAAAGTTGCGCGTTCGGGCGAGCAGATCTACAAAGCGGTTTGCGGCGCTTGTCATGATAGCGGCGCGGCGGGCGCGCCTAAGTTGGGCGATGCGGCGGCCTGGGCGCCGCGTCTGGGGCAAGGGCTGGAGGGCTTGGCGAAATCGGCGACCGCCGGTAAAAACGCCATGCCGCCCAAAGGCGGTTCGGATGCGGACGCCGTCGAACTGGCTCGCGTCGTCGCCTATATGGCGAACAAATCGGGCGCGAAATTCGCCGAGCCGAAATAAGCGCCTAGCCGCCCATAGCCGTCTCCCCGCTCCCCATAAATTTTGTCCGGAGGGGCGGTGGGTCGATCTCGATGGCGGGGTTGTTCTATCCGTCTCGCCAGCGCCGACTTTCGAAGTCGGCGCCGCTTGAGTCCCCTAGCGCTAGATCGAAAGATAAAACTTTTTTCTCGATTCCCCATACTCGCTTATACGAAGTAAGATAGAAGCTCGACGATTCTACCGGGGGGATGAATATGGGCTTCGTGCGCTTGCTTGTGCTGCTGCTGGGCTTGTTGGGCTCATTTGGGGTAGCGCCGGTTTTCGCGGCGCTGGATCATCGAGCCGATTGCGATTCCTGTCGCTTTCAGGTGAAAAGCCTCGATCAGCCGTTCAAATTAGCCGGAACCTGGTTATTCACCCGCGACGATCTGCCGCAAAATAAGGATGTCGATCTCGATACGAGTTCATGGCGGGTCATCAAAGCGCCCGGCCCCTGGAAAAGCGCCTATGGCGACGGTAAAAACTTCACGGTAGGCTGGTATCGCGCGGTATTCGAATTCGATTCCTCGCTGGTCGGGCAGGAGGTGGTTCTGCTGGTGGATTCGTACATGAATCGGGTGGCGGTTTTCGTCGATGGCGCCGAAGCGTTTCGTCGCCCCGGAAACATCAACCTCGAACGTTATTACTCGATTCAACCGATACCGGTGCGTTTCAAAGTGTCCAGCACCCAACAGGTGGTGGCGATCCGCGTCGAAACGCAAATGATGTTGGGCGTGTATCAATTACCGTTCGAACTGCATAAGTACGATATCCGCGACGCCAGTTTGGTGTGGTTTCAGTTCTGGGGCGGCGAACTGCGCACTATCGTCGCTTTTGTGGTGCTGTTTTTCGGTTTGTTTTTCCTGCTGGTGTATTCGAGAACGAAATACTCGCTCTATTTGGTGGCCGCGCTCAGCAGTATCGCCATTTTTCCCTTCTTTGCCGCGCCCAGCGATACGCTATTGAAGCTGTTCGCTCCCGAAAAAATGCTTTACCTGCATTATCTCGGTTTGTTTTCGATATTTCTCGATTTTCTCTTCTGTCAGTTTTTTTATAAATTCACTCCCAAGATCAACTGGATATTCGGCCCGATTTACGCGGCGATGGCGTTGACCTTGGCGTCGATGATCTTTTTCCCGAATCTGGATATATTCCAGAAAGTCAGAGGCGCATATTTGCTGCTGACTATGCTGTTAGGATTGGGTGCGACCTATATTACTTGGCAGGGCGCGCGACGAAAGGAGCCTGGGGCGCTGATTCTTTTTATAGGAATGGGATTATTTTTTCTGACAGGAATCAACGACTTACTTACGGCCTTGGGGAAAATAAACTCGGTGGCGATGATGTTTGCGGGGGTTACGGTATTCACCTGCTCGATGTTGTATGTCGCCAGCAGTATTTTCGCCAACACCTTCGTCGAAAATAAACGTTTGGTCAAAGACTTGAAAGGAACGAACGACAAACTACAGGATATGAACGAGAATCTCGAAAATATCGTCGCCGAGCGCACGCAGCAATTGCGGCAGAAGACCAACGATATCCAGAGCATGTTGCAGAATATGCCGCAAGGCGTATTGACCGTCGTCGGCGGCGGCGTGATTCATCCGGAGTATTCGGCTTACCTCGAAACGATTTTCGAAACGCGCGAGATTGCGGAGCGAAAGATGATGGAGCTGGTGTTTGCCGACAGCGATTTAGGCGCGGACGCGCGCTCGCAAGTCGAAACCGTCGTCGGCGCCTGCATCGGCGAGGATGCGATGAATTTCGAATGGAATATGCATCTTCTCGCGCCGGAGTTGCAAAAGCGCATGCCCGATGGGCGCGTCAAAGCGCTGGAATTGAACTGGTCGGCGATTTGCGACGAAAACGATACGCTGGAAAAGCTGATGCTCTGCGTGCGCGACGTCACCGAATTGAAACAATTGGCGGCGGAAGCCTCGCAACAAAAACGCGAACTCGAAATCATCGGCCAGATATTGGCGGTGAATCAAGAAAAGTTCCACGAATTCATCGATACCTCGGAAAAATTCGTGGCGGAAAATGCGGCGGTGATCGAACGCACCGACCATAAAGACGTAGAGACGATCGGTCGCTTATTCCGCAATATGCATACGATCAAGGGCAATGCGCGCACCTACGGCTTGCTGCATATGACCAATAAAGTGCATGAAACCGAACAGGAGTATGACAATCTGCGCAAGAATTCCGGGGCCGAATGGAATCGGGAGTCGCTATTGGCGCAGTTGCAGGAAGTCAAGGTTTTGATCGAAGAATACGCCAAGATCAACGACGTCAAACTGGGCCGCAAAGGGCCGGGACGGCGCGGCAATGTGGATAAATTCTTGATGGTGGAAAAAGAACACATCCTACAATCGATGCAATTGCTGGAGGCGGTGGATAAAACCAGCGTGGCGGCCCTCCATGAAGTCATAGGTCATGTGCGTAGAACGCTGAATTTGATCGGCACTGAAACGATGGGCGAAATCGTCGCCGGCGTGGTCGATTCGCTGCCGTCGCTGGCGAAAGAATTGGGCAAGGAAGCGCCCGAAATCGCGATCGAAGACCATGGAATTATGATACGCAATCAGATCGGCGCTTTGCTGAAGAACGTCTTTATGCATTTATTGCGCAATTCGATGGATCATGGGCTGGAAACGGCGGCGGAGCGTCTGGCGCACGGCAAGACGGCCGCCGGGCATATCTGTTTGGAGTTGTCGCTGGGCGATGGCTGCGTGTGGTTCGTGCTGCGCGACGACGGTCGCGGCTTGGCGATCGCACGGCTGCGGCGCAAAGCGATCGAGAACAACATGCTACCCGACGCCGAACGATGCCCGGCGGAAGCCGTGGCGCAATTGATCTTCGCTTCGGGCTTTTCCACCGCCGAGAAAGTCACCGAAGTCTCGGGGCGCGGCGTCGGCATGGATGCGGTGAAAGGCTTTATCGAACGCGAAGGCGGGAAAATCGAGATTCGTTTGCGGGGCGATCATCCGGATGCCGATTTCCGTCCGTTCGAAACCGCGATTTGCCTACCCGAGAAGTTCGCGGTGGATGCTGGCTTGTAACGATCTCAGCGGAGACTGACGGCGTTATGGATCGGTTCGATGGGTGACGTTCTAGGCAAGATGGCATATTCGGCTATTGGTAGTATGATTCGCCGCTGGTCATTTGCTTAGGGTGAATCGAATCCATGTCGAAATACTATGTGGTTACCGGAGCCTGCGGTTTTATCGGCTCGAATCTGGTCGAGGCGCTGAATCGGCGCGGAATTACGCAGATCCTTGCAGTCGACAATCTGAGTCAAGCGGACAAGTTCCGCAATCTGACCGATTGCGACATCGCCGATTATCTGGATAAACGCGAGTTTATTCAGCGCGTCGAGGCCGGTCAGTTTGCGGGCGGCGTTGCGGCGCTATTGCATCAGGGGGCGTGTTCCGACACCATGCAAAGCGATGGCCGCTACATGATGGAGAATAACTACCGCTATTCCTTGGCCTTGCTCGACTTCGCTCAGGCGCAGCGGATTCCTTTTTTGTATGCATCGTCGGCCTCGGTCTATGGCGGCGGCGAGGTGTTTCGCGAAGAGCGCGAATTGGAAGCGCCGCTGAATGTTTACGGCTATTCCAAGTTCCTGTTCGATCAGGTCGTGCGTCGGCGTTTGGATGCTGCACGGCATAGTCAGGTCGTCGGTTTCCGCTATTTCAACGTGTATGGCCCGCGCGAAAGTCATAAAGGGCGCATGGCTTCGGTCGCATTCCATCATTTCAACCAGTTTCGCGCCGAAGGCCGGGTCAAGCTGTTCGAGGGCTATGGCGGTTACGCCGCCGGCGAACAGCGGCGCGATTTCGTTTATGTCGGCGATGTCGTCAAGGTCGTGATGCACTTTCTCCAACAGGGCGGTAACGGTATCTACAATCTCGGCGCCGGGCGGGCGCAGAGTTTCAACGAACTGGCGGTGGCGACCGTCAATGCCTGTCGCGCTTTGCAACATCCCGATACGCCGTCGGCGTCGCTTGCCGAGTTAGTCGCTCAAGGCGCGATCGAATACATCCCGTTTCCCGAAGCGCTCAAGGGCAAGTATCAGAGTTTCACGCAGGCCGATCTTGCGCAACTGCGCGCGGCAGGCTATGGCGACGAGTTTTTTACGGTGGCGCAGGGCGTCGCCGACTATGTGAGGTGGCTGGCGCGATGACGTACTCGACTCTGGAGCAATTTGTCGGCAATACGCCGCTGGTGCAACTTAAACGCATTCCCGGCGAGGCGAATGCGCAACGTTGCAATACGATATTGGTCAAACTCGAAGGGAATAATCCGGCGGGATCGGTCAAGGATAGACCGGCCTTGTCGATGATACGGCGCGCGGAACAGCGCGGCGCGATTAAGCCCGGCGACACCTTGATCGAAGCCACTTCCGGCAATACCGGGATTGCACTGGCGATGGCGGCGGCGATGCGCGGTTATCGATTGATACTGATCATGCCGGAAAATCAGAGCCTGGAGCGTTGTCAAACCATGCGCGCCTTCGGCGCAGAATTGATCCTCACGCCCAAGGCCGGCGGCATGGAGGCGGCGCGCGACCTCGCCGAGCAACGCGTGCGCGAAGGGCAGGCGATCATGCTCGATCAGTTCGGCAATCCCGACAATCCCCAAGCGCATTACGAAGGCACCGGGCCGGAAATTTGGCGCGATACGGCGGGAGCGGTGACGCATTTCGTTTCGAGCATGGGCACTACCGGCACGATTATGGGTTGCTCGCGTTATCTGAAGGAACAGAATCCGGCGATTCGCATCGTCGGTTGTCAGCCCGAAGAGGGCGCGCAGATTCCGGGGATACGGCGTTGGCCCGAAGCGTATCTGCCGAAAATCTTCGATGCGTCGCGCGTCGATCGCGTCGAAAACGTCGGCCAGGCCGACGCCGAGCAAATGACGCGCCGTTTGGCGCGCGAGGAGGGCATTTTCGCCGGCATTTCGTCGGGCGGTGCGTTGGCGGTGGCGATGCGCATCGCCGCCGAGGTCGAAAACGCGGTGATCGTGACCATCGTTTGCGACCGTGGCGACCGGTATCTATCGACCGGAGTTTTTCCCAGCTAAGCCGTTCCCGCGGCGATAGGCGGCAAGGCGATTTGCTGGTCGATGCTGAACTGGTAGTCGCGGAACACATGTGCGGCGTCGAGTATTTGGTAGTCGCCATTCGCGAGTCGGCGTGTCGTGTCCTTGAGCCGATAAACATAGTGGCCGCAGGTCCAACATTCGAAATTGCGCATATGCGTGCATAGGCAGGTCTTGTCGAACACCTTGACGCGTTTTTGCTGCGGATGCGCGGCGACCTCGCGGTTGTAGGCTTCGATATATTGACAGCGCCCCGTCGCGTCGAGCAGATAGCCGTAGGCTTCGCAGTTGGGCCGGAGGCCCCAGCCGATGGCCGGACTACCCTTGAGCATGCGCATCGGGTAGCCGGTGGG
>DATETD010000147.1:0-2917 GCA_035283885.1 Rhodocyclaceae bacterium | reverse complement strand
GATCGAAACGCGCTATCGTCCGTGGCAAGAAAACCGCGACAGCGACTTGAATCAGGCGATCGTCGATGCGGTGAGCGAGACGCATCGCGAAGGGCCGGGCGATGTGCTGGTGTTCTTGCCGGGCGAGCGCGAGATTCGCGAGGCGGCGGAAGCCTTGCGCAAACATCACCCGCCGGGCTTGGAAATCCTGCCCTTGTTCGCGCGCCAGTCGGCGGCGGAGCAGGCGCGGGTGTTTGCGCCGCATCAAGGGCGGCGCGTGGTGTTGGCGACGAATGTGGCCGAAACCTCGCTGACGGTGCCGGGCATCCGCTTCGTGATCGACAGCGGCTTGGCGCGCTGCAAACGCTATTCGCATCGCAACAAAGTCGAGCAGTTGCAAGTCGAGCCGATCGCGCGTGCGGCGGCGAATCAGCGCGCCGGACGTTGCGGTCGCGTGTCGGCGGGGATCTGCATCCGCTTGTATGCCGAAGACGATTTCATGCAACGTCAGGAATATACCGAGCCGGAAATCTTGCGCGCAAGCCTCGCCGGGGTGATCTTGCGCATGAAGTCGCTGCATCTGGGCGATGTCGAGGAGTTTCCGTTTCTCGAAGCGCCCGCGCCGCGCATGATCGCCGACGGCTATCAGTTGCTGGCGGAATTAGGCGCGCTCGACGAGGCGAGCAAAGAATTGACCCCAGTTGGCCAGGAGTTGGCGCGGTTGCCGCTCGATCCTAAGATCGGCCGCATGATCCTCGCGGCGCGTGAGCAAAGCTGCCTCAAGGAGATGCTGGTGATCGCGGCGGCTTTGTCGGTGCAAGACCCGCGCGAACGTCCGCAAGAGTACGCCGGCAGCGCCGATCAGGCGCATGCCCAATGGAAGGACGAGAAATCGGAATTCTTGTCGTGGCTGAAGATGTGGCAAGCGCAGGACGAAGTATGGAAGCACGAATCGAGCAACAAGCAGCGGCAATGGTGCCGGAAAAATTTTTTGTCATGGATGCGCGTGCGCGAGTGGCGCGACGTTCATGCGCAATTGCATGTCGTCTGCGCCGAACACGGCTGGCAGGAAAATCAGATCGCGGCGGGGTACGAGCCTATCCATAAGGCGCTGCTGACGGGCTTACTCGGCCATATCGGCTTGAAAAGCGAGGAGGAGCCACATTATCTCGGCGCGCGCGGCATTAAGTTTTTCATCCATCCCGGATCGAGCCGCGCCAAGAAAGGCGGGCGCTGGATCGTTGCGGCGGAACTGGTCGAAACCTCGCGCTTGTACGCGCGTTGCGTGGCGAAAATCGAACCGGAATGGCTGGAGCACATCGGCAGTCATTTGCTGCGCCGTCATGTTTTCGATCCGCATTGGGAAAAAGGTCCCGGCCAGGTGGCGGCGTGGGAGCGTGTGACTTTGCATGGTTTGCTGCTGCACGCGCGACGACGAGTGCATTATGGCCCGACCGATCCGCGCCTCGGGCGCGAGATTTTGATCCGCCAGGCGCTGGTCGAAGGCGAGGTCGGCGAGGATTGGGTCAAGAAGTGGAAGTTCTTCCAGCATAACGCCAAATTAGTCCAGGAAATTCGCGCCCTGGAGCATAAATCGCGCCGACCCGATGTCTTGGTCGATGACGAATTGATCTACGCCTTTTATGTTGATCGTGTGGGCGGAAATTTGGTGACTTTAGCGGCGTTCGACCGCTGGCGGCGCGAGGCCGAGGCGGA
Source organism: Rhodocyclaceae bacterium (assembly GCA_035283885.1). Lineage (GTDB taxonomy): Bacteria > Pseudomonadota > Gammaproteobacteria > Burkholderiales > Rhodocyclaceae > DATETD01. Next base: position 1,222 of record DATETD010000147.1, on the reverse strand, counting down.
AAATCCGCGCGTGCTCTACCTCGAAAAAGAACAATTGATGCGCCACGAGGCGGCGGGAATCACCACCGAATCGTTTCCGCCGCTGCTGAAATTCCGCAGCCAATCCTTGCGTTTGAGCTATCGCCACGATCCGGGCGCGGCGGACGACGGCGTGACCCTGGATTTGCCGCTGGCCTTGCTGAATCAAGTACCGGCGCAGCGTTGCGAATGGCTGACGCCGGGCTTGCTCAAGGAAAAAGTGCTGGCCTTACTCAAAACCTTGCCGCAGAAATATCGCCATCGCCTACAGCCGCTCGACGAATTAGCCGAGGAGTTTTGCGCACAATCGCATGAGATGGATCAGCCGCTGGCGCGCGCTTTGACGACGGCAGCCGAGGAACATCTGGCGCTTAAATTACCCTTGGATGCGTTTCGCCCCGGCGAGTTGCGCGCGCATTTGTCGATGAATTTCCGCCTGCTCGACGAACATGGCGGCGTGCTGACGCTGTCGCGCAATCTGGCGCAGTTGCGCGCCGATTACCGCGAGCGCGTCGAGGCGCTGTTCGCCAGCCAGCCGGCCAATCCGCTCGCGACGCATAAAGACGCCGCAGCGGCCTCGGGCGACGAAATCCATGGCGTTTGGGCATTCGGCGCCTTGCCGGAGTTGATGGAATTGAAAGTCGGCGCTGGCAGGACGGCGACGGCGGTGGGTTTCCCCGCGCTGGTCGATGCGGGCAGCGGCGTGCGGCTGGCGGTGTTCGACACGCCCGAAAAGGCAGGCGTCGAGCATCGGCGCGGCTTGATGCGCTTATTCGTGCTGCAATTGGCGGCGCAGGTCAAGGCGATAGAAAAGCTGCCGGGCGTGCGCGAACTGGCGTTACAGTTTATGCCGCTCGGTACGGAAGCCGAGTTGAAGCAGCAGTTGGTCGCCGCGACCTTGCAGCGCACCTGCGTGATGTCGCCCTTGCCGATGAACGAGGCGGTGTTCAACGAGCGGCGCGATGCGGCGCGCGGGCGGGTGTTGTTGGTGGCGCAGGAAATATTACGGCTGACGGCGGCGATTCTCGCCGACTGGAGCCTGTTGCAAAAAAAGCTCGCGGCCTTGCAAAAAGCCTTTCCGCAAACCCATGCGGATATCGAGATGCAATTGGCGATGCTGTTGCCCAAGGGCTTTATCGCCGCGACGCCGTTCGAACGCTTGCAGCACTATTCGCGCTATCTCAAAGCGATCGTGTTGCGGCTC
>DATETD010000146.1:0-11591 GCA_035283885.1 Rhodocyclaceae bacterium | reverse complement strand
GCGAAAACCGATTCGGCATGATCGATCACGATCACCGTTTTACCACGGCGAAGCCATTCTTTTAACCAAAGTGTAACCAACTGATGTAATATTGGAACCAATCCATGCAGCATTCGCCTACTCGGTCACGCTTCGTGAAATTGGCGGTCACGTTGCGTGAAATAGCAAGCCGTGCTTGCCCTTGAGGGCGTATTCGATACCGGCCTGTCCGCCATATTGGACGCCTTGACTACCGCCAACGAACTGTCGGCAATGCTCGGATGGTCCGCTACGCCGTTCGAGCTTCGCGTGCTGGGGCTACGTCCCGAAGTGCACACCAGTCAGGGCTTGCGCGTACCGGTGCGATCGATCGATCCCGACTGGTCGCCGGATTGGGTGGCGATTCCGGCAATCGGCTACAAGATGCCCGACGTCTTGCAGCAGGCCTTGACGCGGCCCGATATCGCCGAGGCGGCGCAGGCTTTGCGCGCTTGGGCGGACGGCGGCGCCAAGATCGCTGCGGCGTGCATCGGTACGTTCGTCCTTGCCGAATCCGGTTTGCTGAATGCGCACGAGGCGACCACGACATGGTGGTTGGCGCCGCTCTTCCGTCGGCGTTACCCCGAGGTGAAGTTGAATTCGTCGCGCATGATCGTCGACGCCGGGCGCGTGGTCACCGCCGGCGCAGCCTTGGGACATATGGACTTGGCGCTGTGGTTGATCCGTCAGTCCAGCCCCGAGTTGGCGAGCTTGACGGCAAGATATTTGATCGTCGATTCGCGCCCGGCGCAATCGACCTACGCCATCGTCGATCATTTGGCGCATGCCGATCCTTTGGTGCGGCGTTTTGAAGCGTGGGCGCGCGCACGGCTGGCGCAGGGTTTCGATCTGGACGCCGCCGCGCACGAACTGGCGACCAGCAAACGCACCTTGGCGCGGCGCATCCGCGAGGTGCTCGGTAAAACGCCTTTATCGTATTTTCAGGATATCCGCGTCGAGCGTGCGGTGCATTTACTCAAAACCGGCAACGATAGCATCGAACGAATCGCCATGGAAGTGGGTTACGCCGACGGCGTGACCCTGCGCACGCTGTTGCGTAGGCGTCTGGGTCGGGGCGTGCGCGAGATCAGAGGGCGCGACTAGTTTCGCCGCGTATCGTTTCGGGCAGGTTGAGGAAGCCTTGCAAATCGTCGATATGTGAAATTAATATTTGCGACAGGCGGCGCATTTCATGGCGTAGCGGGTCGCGCGACGGTTCGTTCCTGAGTAGTTTGTAGTTTTCATGTAGATCTTTGTGCGGCAGGATCAGCGCCTGAAACTCCGGAATATGGCCGAGCGTCGCTTCGGAGGCGAGCAGCCATTGGCCGAATTTGCAGTCGGTATGTTCGACGGCGACCGAGGGATTTTCGTGGTTGATGACTTGGGATACCCAGCGGGTGTGCTCCATCCGGGCGTTCAGCAGCGTGTCGATGGCTTTGAGGCGGAGTTCTTTGGGAAGCATTCGATATCACCTTCAATAGTTTTGAAAGAGGATGTTATCGCGTTAACCGGCGATAAATTTCGCTTAGTTTAAGCGGTAATGCGCGTGCGTCGTCGACGAGGCTGTAATGCGCCGGGCCGTAAAGCTGCGGTAGGTAATCGGCGTCGTGGCGGGCTAGGCTTAGGGCGACGGCGTGGCTGCGAATGCCTTTCTCATGGGCTGCCAGCAGCGTGCGGCGCGTGTCTTCGATGCCGTAGCGGTTGCGGTCGCCTTCGCCCTCGTCGCTATCGCGATCATTGGGACGGGCCGCGAGCAGCGTGAGCAGCAGCCGATGGCGCACGTTGCGCTCCAGCAATAAGTGCGTGAGGTGGCGCACTGCCGCGTCCATGCGGGAGTACTCTTGCGGCGCGATGCCGGCAATGCGGCGGCGTATCGTATCGTCGTATTTTTCGTCGAAATGCTTGATGCGGTAAATCTCGCAGCAGTTGCGCGTCGAGCCGGAATAGCCGTAAATCGCATAGCTGTCGTCGCAGGCGTCGAGTGCTTCGCACCACAGCAGCAGCGCTTCGCGTTGGGCGTCGTTGCCCCGGCCTTGGGTCGAAGCGCTCATATCGACCATCAGCATCGTCGCCAGCGAACGTTCGCGGCGGAGTCGTTGCCGATAGAGTTGCGGCGAGATTTCCGCCTGGGCGCGGCGGTCGGCGTAGGCGGCGACTTGCGCATCGATGTCGATCTCTTCGCCATCGGGTCGGCGGTTATGCAGGGTATCCTCGCTGCGCAAGGTCGCGAAGCGGCGACGTAGCGTGCGCAGGGTGGCGCGATAGTGTTGGCGGGTTTGCGCGACCCAGGCCGGATCGCCCAGCGGGCTGTCGATTTCGTGCAGGCGACATCCGTCGCGTCGCCCGTCGCGGCGGCGATAGTCCCATTCGTCGTCGATGGGATTGGGGCGAGCACTGCGTTGCCGCATCGCCGCGAGCGGGTCGAGCCGCACATTGTGAGGAGAATACGGCGGAAGCGGTCCGGGGACGCCGGACGCCGTCCCGTCAGCGCCGACTTTTAGAGACTGGCGCACCCAGCGCAAGCTGTCGTGCACGCCGGCGCGCGGAGTTTGTAAATCGCATACCATAGGCGCGAATTCGTAAGCAAAGGGGCGATGCGCGGCCTGGAGTTCGGCGGCCAGACCCGGCAGTTCGCGGGCGATGCACGCTTCGAGACGGATGGCCTCGAACCATGCCAGCCACGCCAGGGCGCAGGCGGTTTGCGGCGCGGAATGCGACCACGGCAGCATTTCCATCGCGTAGTCGAAATCGTAGCTGCCGAAGCGATTTTGCGCCCAGAGCAGCGCGAGTTGCGCCTTGTAGCGCGCGAGGCCATCGCCTGGATCTATGTTGGCTGGCAAATGGGCGGGAAGATAGACGCGGACGCCGTCGGTCCACGCCGTATCGCCCGGCGCCAGGGCGAGCGTGCCCTCGGAGAGCGTTTGCAGCAGACGCGCCAATCGATCCTGTAGCGGCGCCAGTGCGATCGGCGCGGCGGGTTCGTTGCCGAAAAGAGGGCGTTGCGCGGCCACGGCTTTAGAACACCGCGCGTATCAGATCGTCGAGGGTGGCGCGCAGATCGGCTTCGTCGGCCAGCGGACGGGCGATGGCGGCGGTGCAGGCGACGATCGGCGACAGTCCGGAGGCATGCAGTTGGGCGGCATGGACCAACAGCCGCGTGCCAGCGCCCTCGTCGAGTCCCGCGCCTTTCATTTGCCGCGTCAGTGCGCCGAGTTTGACCAGCTTTTTGGCGGTTTGATAGTCCACGCCGCCTTCGTGCGAGACGATGCGCGCTTCGACCGCCGCTTCGGGGTAGTCGAACTCCAGCGCGACAAAGCGTTGTCGCGTGCTGGGTTTAATCTCTTTGAGCAGGCTTTGGCGCGCGGGATTGCAGGAGATCGACAACATGAAGTCCGCTTCGGCCTCGACATACTCGCCGCGCTTATCCAGCGGCAGGGCGCGGCGCGAATCGGTGAGCGGATGGATCACGACCGTGGTGTCTTGACGCGCTTCGATCCATTCGTCGAGATAGCAAATTGCGCCGGCGCGCACCGCAGCGGTGAGCGGCCCATCCATCCATACGGTTTCGTCGCCGACGATCAAGTAGCGTCCGAGCAAGTCGGCGGAATTGAGATCGTCATGGCAGACGACGGTGACCAGCGGGCGTTTGAGCCGCCAGGCCATATGTTGGACAAAGCGCGTCTTACCGCAGCCGGTCGGGCCTTTGACCATCACCGCTAGATTGCTTTTGGCGGCGGCGGCGAAAACATCGACTTCGTCGGCGATGGGCAGATAAAACGGTTCCGTATCGAACTCGACGAGTTGCGGCGCCGGGCTGTGCGGACTGTGGAGTACATGCGAAGAACTCACGATTCAACCTCGATGGAAGGGGCAAAACGGCAAGGGCATTCTGCCGTAAGGGGATATTCTGCCTGAAGACGGCGGCGCGTGCTTATTCCAATGCGCGTTCAAGCCGATACTTTGTCGACTTCGCCTTGCCGTGCTACAGCACTGTCTTCGGCTCGTCTTCGCGTCTCGACTTGAACGCGCATTGGAATTATCGGCTGGCCTCGAGGATAAACGTGCCGCAGCCGAAATGCGTTTGACGACCAATGTGCAAGATCGACGCCAGTTCGAGATAGGGGATCAGCGGATCGGGGATAAGGTAGAACTTTTGCGAGCCGACCCATCGTCCAGGCCCGCCTTTAGGCGCAGGTTCGATGCTTTGTTGGATAAATGGGAATTGACTTGCCTGTTCGATGGCGTCGCGTAAGGCGGCTCGATCGTCGGTCGTCAATACGTCCCATAGCTCCGCACGGCGTTTGCCGGGTACGAATGCGTTTATTCGAGCGGCCAGTGCTTCCAGAATGCAAGGCAAGGTCGGCGCCGCCCGCTCGATCGATGCGTGCGGCTCTTGTGCGGGCTGTAGATCGAATGGCGCGATCCATATCAGGCGATCTAGGGCGTGTTTCGAGTTTGCAGCAAAGGACAAACCCTCGGACCATTGCGTGGGGGTGGCGCGATAACGTAAATCCAGTTTGCCGTCGCGTACGATCGGTTCCCATTGCGGGCCTCGTGCAGCATAAATCGCATCGATGTCGAAGCGTCCCCATAGGCTGTTTTGGCGATGCCAACGCGGGTCGGAGGTTTTGCTCGCCTCTTCCATGGCGGGTAGGATGAGTTCGATTAGATGCCCATGATCCGCACTGTTGCCGATGAGTTTAAGCTCCCATGCAATCAACTCGCCTTGTCCATAGAACTGCTTGCCGGGGTAGGCGAACAAAACGACGTCGATTGGCCAGGAAATGTCGGGCGTTATGTTTTTGGTCTTTGCCGGGTCGTGGTTTTCCCACTTGGCCAAGGCTTTGCGCCATGGGCGCGCCTCGCGCGAGGGCAGTCGTTCCGCAATCAACGTTCCCAGTACGCGCGAAAGCTCTACGGACAAGTTGCGTGGCGTCCGCACGAGTTGTCGGTTCGGCTTCCATACGACCAAATAGCGGATCAGGTTAATCGAACTGATGGGATTCTCCGAAAATATGCTATCAAGGTATCGGTCATGGGCGTTTCGATGGCGGATGGCGTGTCGTTCGGATGTCGATTAGGTGTGCGGCGTCGTCGCGACGCGCGAGCCGTCGGCATCCCTTGTGTATGAATAGTAAGTAACGTAATCCATTAGGTCGTAGAGCAGTTCGATACGTTCCATCGGCCACTGGCGGATATTCCAGGCGCTCAACATGTCTTTGGCCTGAGGGCCGAGATGTCCCCATAATCGACCCCAGTAAAATTGTTCTTCGGTCGGGTCGGTGGTCGCCAAAAGTTCGCGCAGCATCTTTTGTTCCGCGGGCGACAGCACGGTGCGGAATACCGCCACCATTTCCAGCACGCCGAGGAAGTCCGAAATATCGAATGCGGGGATGCTCTTGCGCGTTCGAGGCGCAAAGGCTTCGAAGGGAGCGGTGTAAATTCGAATGCGCAAGCGGTCTAGCGCAAAGCTGGCGTCGTGATGGATCACGCGACACAGCAAGTTCGCCATGTTCATGCCAACTGTCGGCAGGATTTGCAGCAGGCCGCGTAATTCGTCGCCGTGATACATGACTAACTCTTGCAGAAACGGCTTGAGTTCGTGGTAGCCCAGCATCGACAAGAAATGATTTTCGTCGCGGGTGAATGTCCCGACGATCCGCCCCTGCCGTTTGCCGATCTGTCGAGGCAAACGATCGACAAACCCCCATACGACAACGGATGCTCGTGAAACATCGCCCAGCGTGCGCGATTTATTGAGAATTTCCAGGCAGGCTTGGCAATAGGTCGTGCGATGGAACGAAGGCATGCGCGAGTAGAGCCAGCATCGGCAGCAAGGGCCGTGCAGCGCGGAATGCGGCGCACCGAACTCCAGCTCGTTGAGCAAAAGTTCGGGTTGGGTTTCGAGAAGCTCCAATGTCGCCAGCAGTTCTGCGCCGGTATAGCAGCGGCGTAGCCAGTCAAATCCGCTTAACATTCATCGCCTTGACGAGTTCGTTGTAGTGCTCCACCACCTTGGGTTTGATCCATGTTTCGACGTTCAGCGGTGCGCGCCATTCTTTGCCGGCATAGCGGTTTTCCCATTGAGTCAAGTAACTCTCGGGCAAAACCGTCAGGCGCAGACTCCCCAGGCCAAGGTATCGGTTGCAGCCGATTTTGTGGGCTAGGCCGGGTTCCAGTGCGAGGCACCAGATCAGCCGTTGCAATTCCGTTTCGTCGAGGTTCCAGAAGCGGATCGTAAAGCGCGCGCGCGCGCCGGGAAGTATGGCGCGCAAATAGCTGGCCTGGACGGTGTCGGGGTTGAAGCCGTCAAGCCGTTTGATCGGCGGTGCGATGGGCGTATGTGGAAAGATGCGCCACGTTCTGGCGATTTGCAACTGGGTCGCATGCGTATCGGCAGAGGTTTGCCATTCGCCGGCTACGTTTTTCCACTTGCCGTAGGGGTAGGGTATCTTGAACCAGGCTAACTCGGGTCGATCGAACATCCCGAAGCTAAAGGCCAAGCGTCCCATGATGGCCTGATTGGGGCCGGTTCCCACCCAGCCGAACAAGCTATCGGTGGGGTTCAGCTTCTGGATATTCGGACTGGACTCTATGGAATCGCTGGCGATTGCATAGAGGTTGCGCACCATGCCCTTGAGGCTGCGGCTGGGCAAGGCATAGGTTTTCATCGGATCGCGTAGTTCTACGCTGGGTGACGCCATCGCAAAGAAATCCCAGCCATTGACGGCGCCGTCGGGTAGTGTGGTAGTGAACGAGGGTTGTCCGCTTTCGCGCACATTGGTCGGAGTCAGGATTTCGGCTTCGACGACTAAGGCGCCGCAATATCCGCCAAACGAACGATGCGAGGTAAAGCCCAGCGATGTCTTGGGAGAGTTTGTTGCGATTTTCGCCGTGGGAGTGAGGCGTAGCGTCTTGAATGCGCCGGCGGCGGCATCGCCGCTTAACTCGTACTTTTGCCACAAACCGGCAGGTCGATACGACGGAGAGCTGAATAGTTTGGCGCTAACTCCATTTACATTTGCCGTCAACCATTCGAGTTTGGCGACGGAGGCCTTTACCCAGCCCAATCCATTGGTTTTTTCGCCGCCAACGGGAATCTCGCCTTTTTGGAAGTCTTCGAGCAGGTGAGAGAAGACCGATAACGCTTCCAAGTCGCGGTCATCGACATCCTGCATATCGACGGATAAGTTGAAGACGAGTCGATCGCCGTAGGCGTAGAGGCAATCCGTCTTGGCGGTTTCGACCGGCTGGCCGGTGGATGGGTCCATCTTGACGCCATCCATCGAACACCATGCGCGTTCCGTGTCGGTCGCATCGGCCAAGTAGGCATCGGAAAAACATAGCAGTCCTTGGCGTCGTTGAGCGCCGAACAAACGATCCAGGGTCTCGTTCGTCTTGGGCGATTCGCCCCACAGGGTTTTAAGTATCTGCGAAGCGCGTTTGCGAAATGCGCCTTTGATCGTGCCGCCGGCGATGTAGATCTGCCATTCGCCGGTGGCGGATTTTGGCGACCAGTTCAACATTCGCATAAAAATTTTATCGTAGGGTTTGCCGTACTGTTGCGAGATTTCGCGATTTCCAGCGCCGCCTGCGCGAAAATCGATATGATGAGGTTGCGCCAGTTCCTGCCGTGTTTTGGCGCGATGAGCCGTGAGGAAGGCGATAAAGTTGCGGTCGTTGGTAATGCTTTTGCGTAGGTTGGCAGGGTGCAGCATATGCGAATGGCGCACGCGGCTGTGTTCTTCCAAAAAGGTGCGCCAAAGCGCGGCGTTTATGCCTGCGGGAGGTCGATTGCGGTCTTCCCACTGCGCTTCGTCGATCTTGCCTTCCAACAGCATCACCTTGATTTGCAAGTGCCCTTCGCGGTTGGTCAGTTCGGCATCCACCCAGACGTCGCTTTGCAGCAGCGCGATGTGTTGATCGACCCGTTCGTTAAGGCGCGGCAGGATGGGGCGGCATGCGTCGGCGAGCAGCGTCGTCAAGACCGATTCGTCATTCAGCTTGGTGGCGACGAGATCGGTTGCGACGTTGAGGCCGAGCGCTTGCGCCACTTGCGACCATGCCGCTTCGTTCAGTTGGTTGCTGGCCTCGCGCTTGCGCGTCACCCCTTCCATGAAACGCTTGGTCATATTCGCCTTTTTGCCCAAGGCATTCTTGATCGCGATTTCCAGCGCGATGTCGCGAGCGTAGGGTTTGTCGCATAAGGGCTGAACGGCGTCGAGCGCATCTTGCGAGACGGGGTACTTCCCTTTGGTGAGCTTGGGCAGGAACGACGAAGGAAGCAGCCAGACTTCCGTTTCGCCGCCGGACTGCTCGCGCAGCCAGATCGCAATAATGCGCGGCAGATGCGTCGAGAATTTGTTCTTCCAGTCGGCGGGGCTGAGAATCGGCCCGCCGATCGATAATTCCAATCGGCTACGGATCGGTTCGGGAATCTCTTTCATCGCGCCGACCAGCAAGCGACCGTCGATCGCCGCAAACGAGGATGTGTGAGGATCGACTTTGCCCCAGTTCCAGCCGACAAGCAGTGGATTGCCGGCGTTGAAGCTGAGCGATAAGCGCAGGTGATTGGCCTTGGGCTGCGCTGCAGGCGCAGTTTTGGCGCTGAACGGCAGGTCCATTTCGAGGCGGCACTGTCCCAAGCCTTTGCTCTTGCCTGCGCCAAACCGAAAGCGACCTTCCTTGAGTTCTTGCAACATGAAATACAATTTGGCCGCATTGTCGCTTTGCCGCATCACCGCATCGTCGACCAGGATCGATAGGTTGAAGACCGAGTTGCGAAAAAGCGTCTCCATCTTGTAGTTGGCGTTGGCTTCCGCCGCCCAACGATCCTCATCCAGGCGCATGCCCATGCGGAGATCGAAAAAGCGATCGCGCGGATAGCGGTCTTCGCGCAATTTGCATTCGACGTGGGTTATCAATTTGCTCGGCATCGAGTCGCCATACAGCCGCAGCCACAAGCGATTGAGCAAGCCGATATTTTTGCGATCCCGCGATTCGCCGATAAAGGCGTCCATCAGCGATTGGGCTGTGCCGGCGATTTCGCCCGCCAAGGAGACGAGTCGCTGAGTGCCGTCGCCGTCGCGGGTGAAGAGCGCCTTGCGTCCGTTTCCACGGTAGATCGGGGATTCGGCATAGAGTTGTCCATGGAGTATCATTTTTCTCTCCCTAGTGGCGGGTTAAGATGTGAGTCTATAGTCGAACGACGTTCGATGTTACCTACGAAAGCTTCGATGCGCAATGAAAAGTCGGCGCTGGCGGGACGGCTCGCGGCGCTCACCGATCGGTCGTTTTCCATGGGGCGACCTTGAACAATAACAGCATCCCCGGTACGGCCAGCGCGGCGCACAGCAGAAAGAAACCGAACCAACCCATGTGCGCCACCAGCCAGCCGGTCGCCGCATTGAAAAAGGTGCGCGGCGCGGCGGCCAGGCTGGTGAATAAGGCGAATTGGGTCGCGGTGTAGAGCGGATGGGTGGCGCGCGCGATAAACGCGACGAAGGCCGCCGTGCCTAAACCGACGCCGAGCGCTTCGAAACCGATCACCGCCGCGAGTCGCACTAAGGCCGCCGCATCGACCGCATCGACGCGTCCCACAGCGGCGAGCCAGGCGAAGCCGAAGATCGACAAGAACTGCACCACGCCGAACAGCCACAGTGCGCGATTGATGCCGAGCTTGACCATCCATAATCCGCCCAACAAGCCGCCGATCACCGCCGGCCATAGTCCGGCATGCTTGGCGACTAAGCCGATGTCCGATTTGCTGAAGCCCATTTCGAGATAAAACGGCGTGGCCAATGCGGTACACATCGAATCGCCGAGCTTGTAGAGGAAAATAAACGCCAGCACCTGCAAGGCGCCGCCGACGCCGGCGCGACCGATAAACTCCTTGAACGGCTCGATCACCGCCTCGCGCAAGCTCTTCGGCGCCCCGGCGGCGATCTGCGGTTCGCGCACCCACAAAGCCAGCGCCAATCCGGGCAGCATGAACAGCGCCGTGATCGCGAACACCTGCTCCCACGGCAGGCGATCGGCAAGGATCAGCGACAAGGAACCGGGCACCAAGCCGGCGACGCGATAGGCATTGACATGCACCGAATTCCCGAGTCCCAGTTCGCTCTCGGTCAAAATCTCGCGCCGATACGCGTCCAGGGCGATATCCTGGGTCGCCGATAGTAAGGCGATCGCCATGGTTACGACGACGATCGCTTGCAACGAGGTTTGCGGCGGCAGATAGCCCAACAGCGCGATCGCCGCCAGCAAGCCCAACTGCGTCGCCGCCATCCAGCCGCGCCGCCGCCCCAAGGGCAGGGCGTAGCGATCCAGCAACGGCGACCAAAGGAATTTCCAGGTGTAGGGAAATTGAATCAGCGCGAACAAACCGATGAGCTTGAGATCGACGCCTTCGGTGCGCAACCATGCCGGCACGAGATTGAGCAATAGATATAAAGGCAGGCCCGAGGAGAAGCCGGTGAACACGCAAATCAGCATACGCCGCGTCAGCAGCGCGGAAAACCAATAATTATTCAAGATAGGGGGGGCGTCGGTTCGATAAGAGATGCCGGTGCGGCGCGCATCGGGCAAACGGTCGCGCAGTATACCTTGCATGCATGCATGCTTTCGGGATTATTGGCGCATGCCGCAATCGATCGCCCGTTACCGAGCGTAAAACTCGGCGCTGGCGGGACGGGTCGTCGGCTTATTTTGCTGGGCCGCGCGATCGGTCGAGTCGCTGTCGGATATGTTCGGCTTCCGGCGAATCGGGGTAGCGGACGAGTAGCGTTTGGGCCGCTTGGCGCGCGGCGGGATGGTTCTTCAAGTGGCGCTCGCATAGGACGATGGTTTGCCATGCCGTGGCGGCGCGGCGGTGGTCGCGCCAATTGGCGCTTGCTGCGCGTAAATTGATCAGCGCGTCGGGACATCGCCGCTCGGCGGCTTGGGCGAAGCCCAGGGCATATTGGGTTTGACCGTAATGTGGGCTGTTGCGCGGCAGCTTCTCAAGCAGCTTTTCCAAATGTGCAATGGCTTTGGCGGCATTGCCGGCTTTGAGCAATGCGTCGGCTTGATCCAGCTTGGCCTGAATCGCAGCGGCTTTATCCGCCGGGACGGTCGCTGGCGGCTGGGCAGGCGCCTCGCCGGTCGCCTGACGCGGCGCGGCGGCGGGTTCGGTGGGTTTTAAGCGCGAGCGCGCCAGGTCGACGAATTGTCCTTTGGGGTATTTGTCGAGGTAGGCGCGAAAGTCTTCGTGCTTGCCGCTTTTTTCGGCACTGCGCCAGTATTCCAATTCGAATGCAGAGCCGGTGTCGGCAATGTGCGAACTGGCGATGGAGGAGGGCGTGGGGGCGTCGAAATACAAATCGCCGGTCAGGCTGGAGGATTCCCATGGAACCTGTAGGTCGCCGGTCGTGCGGGCCACGTTGCTGCGCACTTGTTTGAAGATATCCTCGATCCGTCGTCCGGGATGCTCCAGCGCCTTGAGCAGTTCTGCGGTGTAGAGGCCGTTGCGACCGCTGCCGTCTTGCGCTACCTTACCCGGCGCGGTGGCGTAGGCGATCAGCGTGCCTTTGGGC
>DATETD010000145.1:0-13254 GCA_035283885.1 Rhodocyclaceae bacterium | reverse complement strand
CCGCCGACGCCGACAGCGCCTTGCATGTCTCGATCGCCGGCGGCCGCAAGACCATGGGATTCTATCTGGGATATGCGTTTTCGTTGTTCGCGCGTGCGCAAGATCGCCTTTCGCATGTTTTGGTCTCCGAACCGTTCGAATCGCATCCGGAATTTTTCTATCCACCGCGCCAGCCGCGCAGGCTCACCACGCGCGACGGCCATCATATCGACAGCGCCGAAGCGCGGGTCACCCTGGCGGAAATTCCGGTAGTGCATATGCGGCATGGACTGCCGGTCGAATTGCAAACCGGCGCCGTCGGCTTCAACCAAGCCGTCGGCGTGATTCAGGATCGCATGGCCCCGGCGCAGCTTGTCATCGATCTGACGCATCGGACGGTGCGTTGCGGCAACCGGCGCCTTACGCTCAAACCGCAATTGCTCGCCTGGTTTGCCTGGTGGGCCTGGTTGCGTAAAACCGGGCGCGGCGATGGCGCGGGATTCGTCAGTTGGCGCACGGCGAGCATCGACACGCCGACATTTCTGCGGTTTTACAGCGCCGTAGTTGGAATCGATGCGGCCTCTTATGAAAAAACCACGACATTACTTTCAAATGGCATGGACGAGAAATTTTTCCAGGAGAAAAACGCCAAGCTCGAACGCGCCCTTAAAACCGCATTGGGCAGTGAAAGTTCCTCGTATCTGCAAACGCAACTCGGCAAGCGTCCCCATACCCGCCGTGGATTGCTCCTGCCGACCGAAGCCATCTTTCTGCCGGGGCTACCCACCCAGCCATGAACCGCACCCTGTACCTCGTCGCCTACGATGTATGCGATCCGCGTCGCCTGCACCGGGTGTGCAAATTCCTTCAAGGCTATCGAGTCGGCGGACAAAAATCGGTCTTCGAATGCTGGGTGACGCCGGGCGAACTGAAAGAACTCCGCCAAGGCGTCGAAGCGCGGATGAAACCGGGGCAGGATCGGCTGCATATTCTCGCGCTCGACCCGCGCATGAAACCCAAATGCTACGGACTCGCGCACACGTTCAGCCAAAATCACTTTCTTATCGTCTGAACCTCGCTTGACGAATAAATTTCGCGCCGCAGCCTCGCGCCGCAGCCTCGCGCCGCAGCCTCGCGCCGCAGCCATTACGCGCCAACTACCCGGAGAACCGTCATGACCAGCCTGTTTGTCGACCGACGCAATGTACACCTCGAACTCGACGGCAACGCCATCGTTTTTCGTGAAAACGGCGAACGCATCGGCACCGTTCCGCTTGCCCCGTTAAGCCGCGTTTTTTTGCGCGGCGATATCGTACTCTCGGCCAGCTTATTGGGAAAACTGGGCGAGCATAATGTCGGAGTTGTGGTGCTATCCGGGCGGCAAGGCAAACCCACGCTCTTGCTGGCGCGTCCGCATAATGACGCCTCGCGACGCGTCGCGCAGATCAAGAATAGCCTGGACGAAGCCTTCACACTCGATTTCGCCCGTGCGCTCATCGAGCGCAAGCTCGAACGTCAAATCGCGTGGTTCGACGAACTCCGCGAAACGAACTTGCAATACAGATACGAACTCACCCATGCCATGAAGCTGCTGAAAGAACATCGGCAACGCCTGCCCAGCGTTAAGAGCGCGGCGTCGTTACGCGGCGTCGAGGGTTCGGCGGCCGCTCGCTACTTCGATGGCCTGAAAGCCGTCGTGCCGCCTGCGCTCAAGTTTCACGCGCGCAATCGCCGACCGCCGCGAGACCCCTTCAACGCCATACTTTCCTTGAGCTACACCTTGGCGGTCAGCGAATTATCGATTGCGCTGTATGGCGCGGGATTCGATCCCTATGTCGGCTTCTATCACCAACTGGATTTCGGGCGCGAGTCGTTGTCATGCGACCTGCTCGAACCGATTCGCCCTATCGTCGATACGTTCGCCTTGCAGCTATTTCGCCAGGGCAAATTATCGGCGGACGATTTTTCCAGCACCGAATCGGGCTGCTTTCTAGGCAAAGCAGGACGGGTGCGTTATTACGGCGCCTATGAAGCCGCGAGCGAAAATTTACGCGCCGGGATTAACCTTGAAATCGAGCGGCTCGGTCGAGCGATGACGACGACCGAGTCCGCGCAAGATGCGGCGCGAAAAAATGCCGCACCGTCCACCGATGCTGATGCGCCGGACATTGCATCGGGCGATGACGACTAACCGGAGCCGTCGCGCCAGCGCCGACTTTTCTTAGGTGCGCGTCGGCGTCTTCCCTGGAGTTACGACGCCAGCTTCGAGGATGAAAGCATGAGCGAATTCGTTATTTGCTACGACATCAGCAATCCACGCCGTTTGGCGAGGCTGCATCGCTATCTCAAAGACTGGGCGGTGCCGATTCAGTATTCGGTCTTTCTGTTGGTGGGCGACGAGCGCAAACTGGAGCGCTGTCTGGCCGACGCCGTGTTGCTGATCGACGGTCGCGAAGACGATTTACGCGCCTACCCGCTGCCGTCGCGCGGCCTCAAGGCGCGACTCGGCAAACCTGCGCTACCCGAAGGCATCCAATGGAGCGGGATGCCGACTCCATGGTAATCTTCGCCTTGGGGACGCGGGGCGACGACGGATTTGGCTTTGGCCTTACGTGGTTTACCATCGCCGGTCGAGACATCTCCGCCGGTTTGCCGCTTCTTCCGGAACCCCCTCGCCAGCCTGTTGATTTTGTTTGTTTTTTTTGAGCTTGCAGTAGAAATTCAGCCCTGATTTAAAAGGGATTGAGACTTACAGCCGATAAATTGATTCTCAACGTTTGAAGTAGAAATTCAGCCCTGATTTAAAAGGGATTGAGACAGAACGGCGTCGCCGCCGAAGTTTTCAAACGCGCAGTAGAAATTCAGCCCTGATTTAAAAGGGATTGAGACCGAACGGGTTGGGATCGATCAGCGTGACATCCATCAGTAGAAATTCAGCCCCGATTCAAAAGGGATCGATAGTTATCGTTACCATTCGACGCATCGCAATTCACAGGCAAGCTTGTCGCGCAGCGAGACTTGAATCGAACGATTGCGGATATTGCGCATGAGGCGAGCATCCCAAGAATCGTCTATGAGATATGGGCGTGGGATCGCGCCCATGTGCAGTAAGCTGAAAGCGAAACTCGGCGCTGACGAGACGGATCGACAGCAGCCCAGTGGCGATGCGCTTTTCTGGAGTTGAAAAATGAGGCGTGGCGTCCGGAGGGTTAGCGCGCCGACATCGCCGGGTCATTGCAGAATGTCAAAGGTCGACATTCCGAACATCGTCGTCGAATTCGCATACCCCCGTAGTAGCGAGGCTTGTGCCTGATTCGCCAAATTAAAGTATATACAATTATTCGTATGAAAACGCGGCTTATCTGGGACGAGGCCAAGCGCCAAAAGAATCTTGATCAGAACCGCAAGCGAAGAAGAATCGAGGCGCTACTATGAGTGGATCGCAAACATTGAAGACTGAGCGCGAAATGATCCTGGAGGCGATGAAGACGCCACCTCCCGGCGGATATTTCGTTTGGGATGGCATCGACGAAGACGATCGCCCGGCAACGGCGAAAGAAATGCGCGCTGCTATCGCCGCCGACCTGAAACGACGCGGTCGTCCCCCCGGTTCAGATAAGACGCAGATCGCCTTGCGCGTCGACAACGCCACGTTGGCGGCATTTAAGGCCACAGGAAAGGGCTGGCATCGCACATGAACGATGCCTTGGCCGAGTGGGTTCGCAACTGAGACTTGAAACTTATCCATAGCTATGCTAACTTATCCATTATGGACAAGTTTGTGACAATCGCTAAAGCTGCCGAAATCCTTGGCGTCAGTACGACAACGCTTCGCCGTTGGGAAATTGCCGGGAAATTGGTGCCGGCTCGTACCGCTGGCAATCAGCGCCGGTACTCATTGCAGGCGCTCGATCCGAGTTTTGCCGACTCCATCGAATCGAATCGCGTGACCTACGCCTATGCCAGAGTATCGAGTCACGACCAGAAGGAGGACTTGGCGCGGCAAGCGCAGGTTCTCGAAATGCACTGTGCAGCGAGCGGATGGAAGTTCGAAGTCATTACCGATCTTGGCAGCGGCATGAACTACCACAAGAAGGGATTGAAGAAACTGCTGGCGGAAATCATCGCGGGGCGCGTTGAGCGCCTTGTTATCGCGCATAAAGATCGTCTGTTACGGTTTGGCGCAGAGTTGATTTTCGCCATCTGCGAATGCAAGAATGTCGAGGTGGTGATTGTGAATAAAGGCCAGGATACGACATTCGAAGAAGATTTAGCGCAAGATGTTCTGGAAATCATTACCGTATTCAGCGCCCGCCTGTACGGTAGCCGCAGCGATAAGAATAAGAAATTGATCGCCGCCGTGCAAAAAGCCGTGGAAGAAACGAAATGATCCTCGTGCATAAAATCCGCTTGTACCCGAACGATGAACAGGCAACGCTGTTCGCCAAGTCATGCGGCGTAGCGCGCTTCGCCTATAACTGGGCCTTGGCCGAATGGAAGCGCCAATTTGAGACGGGCGAGAAGCCCAGCGAGATCAAGCTGCGTAAGCAACTCAACGCGATCAAAGGCGAGCAGTTTCCATGGATGGGCGAGGTCAGCAAAACCGCGCCGCAACAGGCGATCAAGAATCTTGGCCGCGCATTCCAAAATACCTTCTCGCGACTCAAGAAGGGTGCGAAGCCTGGATTCCCACGGTTCAAGCGCAAAGGCGTGCATGACAGTTTTCGCGCCGACAACGGGCCATCCAAGGATGCGCCGAATGCCGTCAAGGTGGATGGCGAGCGCGTTCGCCTGCCGGTCATTGGCTGGGTGAACATGGCCGAAGCCGTGCGCTTCGACGGCCATATCAAGTCGGCGACGGTCAGCCGCGAAGCCGATCAATGGCATGTCGCCTTGGCGGTCGAGACGACGCACGTTCTCTCAGGCAAGACAGAGGGCGCGGTCGGCGTCGATCTCGGCGTGAAGTCGTTGGCGACGCTGTCCGACGGCGAAGTCATCGTAGGGCCAAAAGCGCACAAGCGTCTTTTGGGCAGAATTCAGCGATTGAACCGGAGTCTTTCGCGGAAGAAAAAACGAAGTGCAAATCGAGCAAAAGCGAAAACCAAGCTGGCGCGCATGCACTTGCGAATTTCGAATATCCGCAAAGACAAACTTCATAAGCTGACCACCAAGCTGGCGACCGAATTCGAAACGATCGCCATCGAAGACTTGAACGTGAAAGGCATGGTGAAAAACCGTTGCCTTGCGCGGGCGGTTTCCGATGCCGGATTCTTCGAATTCCGGCGACAGCTTGAGTATAAAGCCGCCATGACCGGCGCGAAAGTGGTGGTCGTGGATCGTTGGTTTCCGAGTAGCAAGACCTGCTCGGCGTGCGGTGCGATTCACGACATGCCGCTATCGGAGCGCACGATGTCGTGCAGTTGCGGCAACACGATGGACAGAGACTTGAATGCTGCCATCAATTTGAGAAATTACGCCGTGAGTTCCACGGTGTCAGTCTGTGGAGCGGCAAGCTCTGGCGTCATGCAGTCCGGTGACGCGAAACTAGCCGCTGTGAAGCAGAAATCAAGCACCAAGCCTGTGTGTACAGGTTTGGGTAGGTCTTGAGGAGCGGTCAAGACGCATGCTCCGACGTAGGATCGGAGACTGGCGCTAGAGTAGCTATCCCAGCGATACGTCAGATTCGCATACCCACCAGGCAGCAAGGTAGCAAGGTAGCGGTTTCGCTCGCCGCGTGGCATCATTCGCACTCTTGTCGCGGCTGGGGCGTTCGGGCTATCCGTCTCGTCAGCGCCGACTTTCGTATGGACGTATGGGCGGACTAGTATGGGCGGACTATTTAGATGACACACGAAGTGATCGCCGCAGTCGATCTAGGCTCGAACAGCTTCAGATTGCAGGTCGGGCGGATTGTCGATAATCAGATTTACCTGATGGATGGCCTCAAGGAACCCGTCAGATTGGCGGCGGGATTGACCGAGGACAAGGCGCTGGACGCCGCGTCGTGGCAGCGCGGGTTGACCGCCTTGTCGCGTTTCGGCGAGCGTTTACGCGATTTCGATCCCGGCGCGGTGCGCGCGGTGGCGACCAATACCTTGCGCGTGGCGACGAATGCGGCGGAGTTTTTGCGCCAGGGCGAGGCGGCGCTGGGGTTTCCGATCGAAGTGATCGCCGGGCGCGAAGAGGCGCGCTTGATCTATCTGGGCGTGGTGCATACCTTGGCCCAGCCCGACAAACGGCAACTGGTGGTGGATATCGGCGGCGGTTCGACCGAATTCATTATCGGTCAGGACGGGCAAGCGATTTTGCTCGACTCGCTGTATATGGGATGCGTCAGCTATAGCATGAAGTATTTCCCTAACGCCCGGGTCGATAAACGTTCCTTCAAGGAAGCCGAACTCGCGGCGCGGCGCGAGCTGCAAAGTCTGGTTCATGCCTATCGCGATGCGGGCTGGGACGAGGCGATCGGCTCCTCGGGCACCGCCAAGGCCTTGAGCGAGTTGTTCGAGTTGAACGATTATTCCGACGACGGCATTACCGGCGCAGGTTTGGAGCGTTTGCGCGCCGAATTGCTCAGGGTCGGCGACGCCGCGCAACTGCGTTTGCAGGGCTTGCGCCCGGATCGCGTGCATGTGCTGCCGGGCGGTTTGGCGATCATGAGCGCGATCTTCAAGGAATTCGGACTGGAGCGTATGCACTTTTCCGAAGGCGCGTTGCGCTTGGGCGTGTTGTACGACCAGCTCGACCGCTATCACCACGAAGATCTGCGCGAGGCGACGGTCAAACGCTTTATGCAGCGTTACGATGTCGATGCGCGTCACGCGGCGCGAGTGGCGCGCACCGCGCGCGACTTGCTGTTGCAATTGACGCCGCACGCGGCGCACGACGACCATCCCGAGATGCAGCGTTTGCTCTGGGCGGCGCATCTTCATGAGGTTGGAATTTCCGTGGCGCATTCGGGGTATCGACGCCACAGCGCCTACATTCTGGGCAACGCCGATATGCCGGGATTTTCGCGTCAGGATCAGGGGAAATTGTCGCGCCTGGTGGCGATGCATCGCGGCAAGCTGGATCGTTTGGCGGAGTTGCAAAACGAGACGGACGAAATCTTGCTGATCTCGTTGCGCTTGGCGGTGCTGTTGAACCGGGCGCGCGACGCGCAGCCCTTGCCGCCCTTGCGCTTGGCGGCTCATGCGCGCGGCTATGCAGTGGAGATCGGCGCATCTTGGCTGGAGTCCTTGCCTTTGACCGCTTCGGCCTTGGAGGAAGAAGCGCGACAATGGGCGGCGGTAGGGCGCGAACTACTGCTGTCGCCCAGCGGCGCCGCGGTTTAAAACGTGAGTCGGGCTGAATGAACCTTGAAAAAGCTGTTGTCCACGAAAGACACGAAAAGCACGAAAATAATCAAAGACATGCTTGCCTTTCGGCGGCATTCACTCGTCGGCTGAATCGGTTTCCGATGCAACCGATTGTTTTTGTTCGTGTCTTTCGTGTTTTTTGTGGACAAAAGAGGTTTTTAGAATGAACCGAACGCAGGCGCATCTCGAAACTTCGTTGGACGCCGCCGGTCGGCGTCGGGTCGGGTTGTATGGACGCTGGACGTTGGCGGCGACGATGGAAACCGCCGCGGCCTTAGCGGACGAATTGCGTCGCTATGACGGCGAGCAGGTCGATTGGGATGGGCGGGCGCTGGAGGCGCTCGATAGCGCCGGCGCTTTGTTACTCTGGCGCGCCTGGGGACGCCGCCGTCCCGCATCGCTACGCTTGCGCGAAGAGCATCGACGCGTGTTCGAGCGGCTCGAAGCCCTGCCGACGACGCCACCGCCCGTGCGCCGCGTATCGCCGCTCGCCGGCGTGATCGCACTTGGCGCGCTGACGCTGACGTTCGTGCGGCACGCGGTGGATTTCATCGCGCTGATCGGGCGGGCGATGCTCGATATCGCGCATGTGCTGCGTCATCCGGCGGATTTTCCGCGCCGCGAGATTTCGGCGAATCTGTATAAAAGCGGCGTATGCGCGATGCCGGTGACCGCCTTGGTCGGCTTTTTGATCGGCGTGGTCTTGTCCTATCTTTCGGCCTTGCAGCTTAAACAATTCGGCGCCGACGTATTTATCGTCAATATTCTCGGCCTCGGCATCGTGCGCGAACTCGGGCCGGTGCTGGTGGCGATCCTGGTGGCGGGCCGCTCGGGTTCGGCGATGACGGCGCAATTGGGCGTGATGCGCGTCACCGAGGAAATCGACGCCTTGGCGACGATGGGCGTCTCGCGCAGCCTGCGCCTGGTGCTGCCCAAGGTGGTGGCCTTGTCGGTGGCGATGCCCTTGTTGGTGCTATGGACGACGGCGATCGCCTTACTCGGCGGCATGGCGTCGGCGCAAGTTCAACTGGATATTTCCTACGCTTTCTTTTTTCATACCTTGCCGCGCGTGGTGCCGGTCGCCAATCTATGGATCGGTCTGGCCAAAGGCGCGGTGTTCGGCATGTTGGTCGCCTTGGTGGCCTGTCATTTCGGCTTGCGCGTGCGCCCGAATACCGAAAGCTTGTCGTCGAACACCACCGCCTCGGTGGTGGCGGCGATCACCGTGGTGATTATCGTCGATGCGATTTTTGCCATGACGACGCGCACATTGGGCTTGCCGGGATGAGCGGCGGCGATGCGGCTGCGCCGGCGATTCGTATCGGCGCGCTGTCGACGCGTTACGGCGCGGTATGGATCCATCGCGGTCTGGATCTCAGCATCGCGCGCGGCGAACGCGTGTCCTTGGTCGGCGGCTCGGGCAGCGGCAAGACCACTCTACTGCGCATGATGATCGGCTTAATGACGCCGCATGAAGGTCGGGTCGAATTGTTCGGTCAGCCCTTGTTCGGCGGCGGCGCCTTGCGCGAACGCGCCTTGCGACGGCGCGTCGGCGTCTTGTTCCAGCATGGCGCGTTATTTTCCGCGTTCGATGTGTTCGACAATATCGCCTTTCCATTGCGCGAATTGAAATGCTACGACGACGAGACGATACGCGATCTGGTGATGCTCAAGCTGGCGATGGTCGAACTGCTGCCGCGTCATGGCCGCTTGATGCCCGCCGAATTGTCGGGCGGCATGGTCAAGCGCGTGGCCCTGGCGCGCGCGCTGGCCTTGGAGCCGGAATTGTTGTTGCTCGACGAGCCGACCGCCGGTTTGGACCCGGATCGCTCCGACAGCTTCGTGCGGCTGATCCGCACGCTCGGGGAAGAACTCGGCTTGACGGTGGTCTTGGTGACGCACGATCTCGATACGCTGGCGGGATTATCGACGCAAGTGGCGGTGCTGGCCGAACAACGCATCGTCGCTTACGGCGCCTTGCAGGACATCATGAACGTGGATCACCCGTTTATTCGCGGCTTTTTCCATTCGGAACGCGGTCGGCGCAGTTTGCCGACCGCGGCAACGTCGGGATAGCGCGGCAGCCGTCGCGCGAGAGCCGACTTTCGAGGTGCGAATCCGATGATCCGGGGTGGCGAACGACAGCAGCGTGCTACACTGACTATGTGTAACTGTGCGGAGTTTGCCATGCCCAATCTGACCCTCAGCATCGATCCCGATACGCTCAAGCAAGCGCGGCTCTATGCCGTGCACCACGACACCTCGGTCAATGCCTTAGTGCGCAACTACTTGCAATCCTTAATCGATCGCGCCGACGAGGCGTCCGACGCGAGACCAGCGGTCTCGAGTCTCGAACGGCTGGCGCAAAAAATCAAGGACGAGCGATCGATAAGCGCCGAATGGCAATGGAATCGCGACGAGATTTACGAGGATCGCTTGGCGCGCCGGGATCAGCTTTAGAGCGATGAGCGTCTTTTTCGATTCCAATGTATTGATCTATCGTATCGATTACCGCGATGCGTACAAGAATGCGATCGCGGCGGCGTTGATCGACGCCGCATTGGCCGATGGTTCGGCGATGATCAGCACCCAATCCTTGCAGGAATTTTATAGCGCCGCCACACGCAAGCTGGGAATTCCCGCCGAAGACGTCAAAAATGTCGCTGTGGAATACCGGCGAGCGCGTATCGTTCAACTGACGCCCAAGCTGATCTTCGCCGCCATGAGTCGGCATGGCGCAGGCGGATTTTCTTTCTGGGATGCATTGATCGTCGAAGCCGCCTTATACGGCGGCGCTAAAATTCTGTATTCGGAGGATATGCAGGATGGTATGCGGGTCGATGGTTTGACGATTCGCAATCCATTCGGGGCGTAGATTAATAATTTCTTGCCATGGAAAATAGAGCGCACGCCCTAGCGACAGGGATATTCACCAATAGTGTTCGATACTATCGTCTTTCCGTTGCGCGAGTCGAACTGCTGCGACTGTGTTATGTTAATGCTTATATTCCGTCTGGAGGTCGGCGCGCATGATCGGCTCGGTTAACATCGATTTTCCCCCTGAAATATTATTGTCATTACATTGCAACGCCGAAGAAATGGGGGTGCTTGTCAAGGAGCAAGCGGCGATCGCTTTGTTCAAACAAGGGCGTTTATCGTCGGGAATGGCTGCCGCTTGGCTGGGCGTCTCGCGCGTGCAGTTTCTCTTCAAGGCGATGGAATCCGGCGCGGTTTTACTCAGCGGAAGCGCCGACGATTTGGCGCGCGAGACGGCGCTGTAATCGGCGCTATGGTGGATGTCCCGGTGATTTTTTCGGATACTACGCCATTGATCGCATTGTCGAGTATCGGTCGCTTGGATGTGTTGCCGATGCTTTTTCATCGGGTGTGCGTGGTGGATGCCGTTGTCGACGAGTGCGCTGCGGGTGGGCGCATTGCGGTTCCCGATTTGACGCGCTTGCCTTGGATCGATGTCGTACATGCCACCGAACCGTGTTTGCCGGGCCTGTTGTTGAGCCTGGATCGCGGCGAGCGCGATACCTTGGATATGGCGCGCAAAATGAATGCCGAGCGCGTGATTATCGACGAACGCATCGGTCGCGATATGGCCGAATTATTGGGAATTCCGGTCGTCGGCACCTTGGGGATTCTTTTGAAGGCTAAGTCCTTGGGAGCGATTTCGTCGTTTTCGCAGGCGGTGGCCGATATGATGGCTCACGGGATTTATTATCACTCGGGTTTGGTGGACGAGTTGAGTCGACGAGCCGGGGAGAAGTGATTGCAATCGATAGACATTTCAAAGCGCGAAATCCATGGAAAATAGAGCGCACGCCCTGGCGGCAGGGATATTCACCTTACTGATGGGTTTGGCGGCGGCTTTGGCGGTGTGGTGGCTGGGGCAAAGTCGCGAGACCGCCAACAAATACATTCTCGAAACGCGCGGCAATGTCAGCGGCTTGAATCTGCAAGCGCAGGTGCGTTACCGCGGCATACGCGCGGGCAAGGTCGAGGCGATCGAACCCGACCCGAAAGACCCGCGCCTGTTGCTGGTGCGCATCACCATGGACAGCCGCTTCAAACTCACGCGCAGCGCTTCGGCGCAGCTCGGTTATCAGGGCGTGACCGGTTTGGCGTATGTGCAGATCGAAGACGAAGGCGAATCCAAGGAGCTATTGCTGACCGAGGGCGACGACTTGCCGCGCATCGCACTGACGCCGACCTTGTTCGATTCGCTCGGCGAAAAGGCCGGCGACATCGTCGCTCAGGTCAGCGATCTTTCCATGCGCATGACGCGCGTGCTCGACGAGAAGAATCTGCGCAATCTCTCGCTGACCCTGGAAAATCTGGCGATCGCCTCGCAAGGCTTGCGCGAAGTCCCGGCGCTGATGAAAGCGGCGCGCGAAACCTGGTCGCCCGAGAATTTGCGCAGCTTGCGCAGCACCTTGAGCCACGTCGAACACGCCACCGCGCAGACCGCGCCCTTGTTGACCGAGATGCGCGATCTCGTTAAGACGGCGAATGGGCTGACGCAGCGCATCGACCTGTTCGCCGCCTCGACCAGCGCCGAAATGAGCACCGTCACCTTGCCGCGCGCCAACGATTTATTGCGCGAATTGACGCTCAATTCCTTACAGCTTTCGCGCCTGCTCGGCAATCTCGAAGACAATCCGCAAATGCTGCTGTTGGGGCGACAAACCTCGCCGCCCGGACCGGGCGAAACCGGATTCATGGCGCCGAAGGGAGCGGGAAAATGATGTCGAGAGTTATGCTTTACGCTTTAGGCGCTATGCTGCTGGCCGGCTGCGCCAATGGAAAAATTTCGAGCGCCGAGGTTTCCTACCATGACTTTCGCCTGGCGACGGATCCAGCGCCGCTGGTGGCGACGCTGCGCGGCTTGGATGTGCGCGCGCCGTCGTGGTTATCCAGCACAAATATGAGCTACCGTTTGAGTTATGTCGACGGCTCGCGTCGTCAAGTCTATGCCGAATCGCGCTGGGTGGCGACGCCGGCGGAGTTGCTCGAAACCGGCTTGCGCCGCCGCCTATTGATGCGCGTTGCGACTGAGACCGGCTGTCGGCTGCGCATCGATCTCGACGAATTTATCCAGACCTTCGATGCGCCCAAGCAAAGCCGCGTGCTGCTCGAAGCGCGCTTGAGTCTGTTGCCGGCGCGCAGCGATGTGGCGATCGCGCGCCAGGCCTTGAGCTTGAGCCAGCCGAGCGCCACGCCGGATGCGCGCGGCGGCGTCGCCGCGTTTGCGGTGGCGGTGCAAACGCTGGCGAACGAGACGGCGGCCTGGCTCGATCTGCAATTCAAAACCATGCCGACAGTGCAAGCGCAGTGCGGCGGCAGCGGAGGATAAGACCATGGCTAATCCGTATAGCGTCGGCCTCGACAAGAATCCCGCCAATTATGCGCCGCTGACGCCCTTATCGTTTATCGCGCGCTCGGCGGCGGTCTATCCCGAACGCCTCGCCTTGATCCATGGCCGACGGCGGCAGACCTGGAGCGAAACCTATCGTCGCTGCCGTCGCCTTGCCTCGGCCTTGGCGGCGCGCAAAGTCGGCGCCGGCGATACGGTGGCGGCGATCCTCAACAACACCCCCGAGATGTTCGAATGCCATTTCGGCGTGCCGATGAGCGGCGCGGTGCTGAATACGCTCAACACTCGGCTCGACGCCGCGACTATCGCTTTTATGCTGAACCATAGCGAAGCGCGCGTTTTGATCGTCGACCGCGAATATGCGACGATGGTGAAAACTGCGCTCGGCCTGCTCGGACGCGAAATTCTGGTCGTCGACGTCGACGACCCCGAATACGCCGGCCTTGGCGTTACGCTCGGCGCGCTCGACTATGAAAGCCTGCTGAGTGCGGGCGATCCCGACTACGCCTGGCGCGGCCCGGCGGACGAATGGGA
>DATETD010000144.1:0-2409 GCA_035283885.1 Rhodocyclaceae bacterium | reverse complement strand
GGCGCGCGCCGCCGCCGCTCGCGTCAGCGCGCAGTTGATTCAGTTGCTGGCGATCTATCACGCCAACGAAAACAGCTTGCGTCTGGCGATCGAAGATCACGATCTGCTGGATTTTTGCGACGAGGCGATCGCCGAGATCGTACTGCCGCCCGGCAGCTCGTCGCGGATCGAAGTGGATAAGCGCGGTGCGAGCGCCGTCGGCGCTTGGGCCTTCGACGCCTACCAGGTCAAGTTGGTGTTGCAAGAAGCGATCCGCAATGCTTTGCGTCATGGGCGCGAACTGGTGCGTTTCAGCATCGCGGCGGAATCCGGCGGCGGCGTGCGTTTCAGCGTCCAGGACGACGGCGACGGCTTTCCCGACGAAGTGGTGCGCGGCGAAGCGCGCGCGATGAACAGCGACAGCAGCGGTTTGGGCCTCGCCTTTGCGCGTTTGATCGCCAAGCATCATACGACGCCGGATGGACGTCAAGGACGGATCGAACTCGGCAACGATGCGGGCGGCGGCGGAGTGTTCTCGCTGGTGTTGCCGTAGTTCGGATGGACGATGAAACATCCCCCCGGCGTGCGCGCCGATTATTCCATTGAGTTGTTGCAGGAACTGCATATCCTGACGCGCGACGGTAAGCTCAATCAGGACAGTCGGCGCAAGCTTAAGCAAGTCGAGCATCTGTATCGCTTTATCGAGCCGCTACTGGCCGAATCGCTGGAGCAGCAAGGCGAGGTGGCGGTGGTCGATCACGGCGCCGGCAAGTCGTATCTCGGATTCATTCTGTACGATTTGTTTCTCAAGCAACGGGCGGTCGGGCATGTTTATGGTATAGAGACGCGCCGCGAACTGGTCGAGCGTTCGCGCCGTCTGGCCGAACGTCTGAATTTCGCGCGCATGAAATTTCTCGATCTGTCGGTCGCGGAGGCGATGGCAATGGAATCGTCGGACTTGCCGCCGCGCGTCGATATCGTCACCGCCTTGCACGCTTGCGACACCGCGACCGACGATGCGATTCGTTTCGGCCTGCAACGCGAGGCGAGTTTCATGGTGCTGGTTCCCTGTTGCCAGGCCGAAGTCGCGGTGGTGCTGCGGCGGCGCAAGAACGAATCGTTTTCCAAGACCGCTCTGTCCGAATTATGGCGACATCCTATCCATACGCGCGAATTCGGCAGCCAACTCACCAACGTCTTGCGTTGCCTGTTGCTGGAGGCGCATGGCTATCAAGTCAGCGTGACGGAACTGGTCGGTTGGGAGCATTCGATGAAGAACGAATTGATCGTCGCTCGACGCACGGGCGCCGCGCGCGGCAATGCGGTGCAGCGCAGTATCGAAATCTTGCGGGCGTTGAATCTCGAAGAATTGCAATCGCGTTTCGTGTACATTTGAAACGGGCCGTCCGGCGGCGTCTCGCGTTGCCGTCCCGCCAGCGCCGACTTTTGCTACAGGAGCACGAAATGAAAAAATTCAACGCCGCCGGCCCTTCGATTCCCGGCGATCATTACATGATCGATCCACTGACCCGCATCGATTTGCCGGAAATCGAATCGCTGATCGAAGACAAACGTTATTTTGTGCTGCACGCCCCGCGCCAAACCGGCAAGACCACGGCGCTGCTGGCGCTGATGCACTACCTGAATAACCACGGGAAGTATCGTGCGCTGTATGTGAATATCGAGGGGGCGCAGGCGGCCAGAAACAATATCGGCAGCGGCATGTCGGCCATAACCCAAGCTATTGCGCGACAAGCAGCCTACTACCTCAATGACCCCCGCTTGGAAACCTGGTTGTCGGGCCACGGCGAGATTGACCCGAATGAGCGTCTTTCGGCCTTGCTCGCTCATTGGGCGCAGATTACCGATCAAGCGGTGATTCTCCTACTCGACGAAGTCGACGCCCTGATCGGCGACACGCTGATTTCGTTGTTGCGCCAGATTCGCGGCGGTTACGCCCAACGCCCGGACGCCTTCCCGCAAACCGTCGTCCTGTGCGGGGTGCGCGATGTGCGCGACTACCGCATCCATACCGCCGATCATGAAATCATTACCGGCGGTTCGGCGTTCAATATCAAGGCCGTGTCGTTGCGCATGGGTAATCTGAGCCGAGCCGAGATGGAGGCGCTATGGCGACAACATCAGGACGCCACGGGTCAGACCATAGCTCCGGCCATCTACCCCGAACTATGGGAGGACAGCGCCGGCCAGCCGTGGCTGGTCAATGCCTTGGGACTCGAAGTCAGTTGGAACGACCGCGAAGCCCGTAATCGTAGCGTGGCTATCACACTTGAACGCTACAAAGCCGCACGCGAGCGGCTGATCCAAAGCCGGGCGACGCATCTGGATCAACTCACCGATAAGCTGCGCGAACCGAGAGTGCACTGCATTGTCGCCGGATTGTTGCAAGGAGAAACCACGAACATCGAT
>DATETD010000143.1:0-3649 GCA_035283885.1 Rhodocyclaceae bacterium | reverse complement strand
AAACCCCGCCCTTTAGGGCGGCGGGAGCTAACCCCGGCCTGAAGGCCGGGGTTTCGGCGACCGTTTTGGGAGGGGATGCAAACCCCTTCCAAAACGTGTTTGATCGACAGGCCTAAAGGCCTGTCGCTAATTTTTTGCTGGGCAAATAGACGAAACGACCCAGCAAAACATTGTCCACGAAAGACACGAAAAGCACGAAAACAAGCAAAGACAGACGCCTCATTCGACGCTCGCCCGATGGATGAATGGATATTCGTCGCGACATATTGCCGTTGTTCGTGTCTTTCGTGCTTTTCGTGGACAAAAGAGATTCTCGGGCGCCGCTTAGTGCCGTGGCGTCGAACTCCAATGGAGCTTCTCGCGCAGCATCGCAAAATAGCTGTAACCCGCCGGGTGCATCAGCGTGATTTCATGCGCAGAACGCCGCAAGCGCAACACGTCGCCCGCGCAGACGTCGAAACGATTCTGCCCGTCGAAGTGAATCTTTCCGTCATGGGTCGGCATCAATGTAATTTGGATTATGCTCAAATCGCTGACCGTCACCGGGCGATTCGACAGCGCATGCGGACTCAAGGGAACGATGGCGATGCCGGCCACCGTCGGATGCAGAATCGGCCCGTTCGCCGACAAGGCATACGCGGTCGAGCCGGTCGGCGTGGCGACGATCAGACCGTCGGCGCGCAGCACATGCATCAGCTCGTCATCGACCTTAACCTCAAGCTCCATCATGCGGCCCGACTCGCCTTTATTCACCACTACATCGTTGAGCGCCAAGGTGGTGTATTGCAACACGCCGTCGCGCAACACATCGGCATGCAACAGAAAGCGCCGCTCGGGCGCGGCGCGGCCTTCGAGCAAGGCGGTGATGCCCATCACCATTTCGTCGTGCGGAATATCGGTCATAAAACCGAGCCGTCCTTGATTCACGCCGACTAAGGGCACCTCGTAACGCGCCAGCCGTCGCGCGGCGTTTAGCATCGTGCCGTCGCCGCCCAGCACCACCGCGAGGTCGGCCTGTGCGCCTATGGTTTCGTAATTGGCGATGGTATATCGGTGCTCGCCGACGGCGGCGGCGGTCGCCTCTTCGATCAACACCTCGACCCCCTGCTTGCGTAAATAGGCGGCAAGGTATAAAAGAGAGGTGGATACTTCCTGGCTCCGATATTTGCCGATCAGGGCAATGGTATGGAATGGACTATTCATCCGGCGGATTAGACCACAGTTGTCGCTCGCTTTTTTCAACGAAGTCCGCACTATGGGCTGCTACAATCGCAAAAATGTTAGAAACTCGCGCGCAAACTCTGCTGAAAACGCTGATCGAACGGTATATCGTCGAAGGTCAACCGGTCGGCTCGCGCACGCTGTCGAAACACTCGGGCTTGGAGCTCTCGCCCGCGACGATCCGCAACGTCATGTCGGATCTCGAGGAAATGGGCTTCATCGCCAGCCCGCACACCTCCGCCGGTCGCATTCCGACGCCGCGCGGCTACCGCCTGTTCGTCGATTCGCTGCTGACCGTGCGCCCCTTGCAAAGCATAGAACTGTCGGAAATCAAGGATGCCCTACAACCCGATCAACCGCAGCGCGTGCTCAACCATGCCTCGCAACTGCTGTCGCAGTTGACGGCGTTCGCGGGCGTGGTCGTCTCGCCGCGTCGGCAACAACCGCGCATCCGCCAGATCGAATTCCTTAGCCTGTCGGATAAGCGCATCTTGCTGATTATCGTCACCTCCGATGGCGACGTGCAGAACCGCATCCTATTCACCCAGCGTAATTTCAGCCCGAGCGAATTGGTGTCCGCGGCCAATTATCTCAATCAGCATTGCCTTGGGCTGGATTTCGAACAGGTGCGCTCGCGGCTGATGAAGGAACTGCACGAACTGCAAGCCGACGTCTCCAAGCTGATGAGCGAAGCGCTCGAAGTCGGCAATCGGGCGATCCACGACACCTCGACGCAATACGTCATCAGCGGCGAAAAAAATCTGCTCGGCGTCGAAGATCTGTCGAACAATATGCAGCGCCTGCGTCGCTTGTTCGATCTGTTCGAACAAAAAACCGGCCTCGCCCAACTGCTCGACCTCTCATGCCGCGCCGAAGGAGTGCAAGTGTTTATCGGCAACGAGTCCGGCATCGCGCCGCTCGACGAATGCAGCGTGGTCGCCGCACCCTACGAAGTCGACGGCCAAGTGGTCGGCACGATAGGCGTGATTGGACCTACGCGCATGGCCTACCAACGCGTCATGCCCTTGGTCGATATCACCGCCAAGCTGCTCTCCGCCGCGCTCTCGGCGCCCTGATTCGCCCTAATTCGCCGCAACCATGTCACGCTATCTTCCCGAACCGCCGCATACGCATGGCGGCGCGCGCCATACCGCGATACTGTTGATCAATCTCGGCACGCCCGCCGCGCCGACCGCGAGCGCCTTGCGCCGCTATCTGCGCCAGTTTCTTTGGGACCCGCGCGTAGTCGAAATCCCACGCCCGATCTGGTGGCTGATTCTGCATGGCATTATCCTGACGGTGCGCCCCGCAAAATCCGCCGCGAAGTACGCCAAAATCTGGATGGACGGCGGCTCGCCGCTGAAAGTGCATACCGAACGTCAGGCCGCCGCACTCAGGCAGACCTTGGATCGACACGGCCAGCACGATGTCTTGCTCGATTGGGCGATGCGTTACGGCGAACCTTCGGTTGCGACGGCGCTCGACCGGCTCAAACGCCAAGGCGCGCAGCGCATCCTGATCCTGCCGCTGTATCCGCAATACGCCGCCAGCACCAGCGCCAGTGCGATGGACGCGGTGGCGTTTTGGCTGCTGCAACAACGCAACCCGCCGGAACTGCGCTTCGTCAAACAGTTCGCCGACGACGATGGCTATATCGCCGCGCTCGCCGCCAGCGTGCGTGCGCACTGGACTGCGCAGGGGGCCAATAAGCCGCGCACCGCGCAGGCGCCGTTGATCATCAGCTTCCACGGCTTACCGCGCCGCTCGCTCGACTTGGGCGATCCGTATTACTGCCAATGCCAAAAAACCGCACGCCTCCTGGCCGAAGCGCTCGCTCTCGCGCCCGCCGACTACCGCATCACCTTCCAATCGCGCTTCGGCAAAGCCGAATGGCTGCAACCTTATACCCAAGCCACATTGGAAGACTTGGCGCGTCAGGGCGTGCAACGCGTCGATGTGCTCTGCCCCGGCTTTGTCGCCGACTGCCTCGAAACCCTCGAAGAAATCGCGATGGAATGCCGCGCGGCGTTTCTCGACCATGGCGGCAAGGAATTCAACTACATTCCCTGCCTGAATCGGAACCCGGACTGGATTTCCGCCCTGCACGATATAGCCACGCAGCATCTAGCGGGCTGGCCCTTGCAAGCGCAAATCGATCGCATAGCGCAGCAGCGCGCGATGGCTCTGGCCGCATCGGTTCCGTCGGCGCACAATAGCGTCGGCATCGACTAAATTTTTCCGTTTAGTCCGACAGGCGGCGAACGGAGATGATATGCTGCGATTCAACGGCGAGCTTTATCGCCGTAGCGGTACGGCTTTATTCCCATAACGAAAGTAATATATCTACACACAACGCCCATGCGACTTTAAGGCATCGTAAACACGTTTTCGGAGGTTATAAAATGACTGAACGGCAAAACGAAGTACG
>DATETD010000142.1:0-12979 GCA_035283885.1 Rhodocyclaceae bacterium | reverse complement strand
CCAACGCCCGGACGCCTTCCCGCAAACCGTCGTCCTGTGCGGGGTGCGCGATGTGCGCGACTACCGGATTCATACCGCCGATCATGAGATTATTACGGGTGGTTCGGCATTCAATATTAAAGCGGTATCGCTGCGCATGGGTAATCTGAGCCGCGCCGAAATGGAGGCTCTATGGCGACAACATCAAGAGGCCACCGGTCAGATCATCGATCCGGCCATCTACCCCGAACTGTGGGAGGACAGCGCCGGTCAGCCGTGGCTGGTCAATGCTTTGGGACATGAAGTCAGTTGGAATGACCGTGAAGCCCGTAATCGTAGCGCGGCTATCACACTTGAGCGCTACAAAGCCGCACGCGAGCGGCTGATCCAAAGCCGGGCGACGCATTTGGATCAACTCACCGACAAACTGCGCGAACCGAGGGTGCATTGCATTGTTGCCGGACTGTTGCAGGGCGAAACGACGACTATCGATGTAGCGACCGACGATCAACAGTATGTCGAAGATATGGGGCTGATTACGACTCGTCCGCAACTGCGCATCGCCAATCGCATTTACCGGGAGGTCATCCCGCGCGAACTGACCTGGATTGCGCAAACGCGCATTACCCATGAGCAACTCTGGTATCTCGATGCCCAGCGTCGTCTGGACATGAACCAGCTGCTCGCGGCGTTTCAACAGTTCTTCCGCGAACATTCGGACGCCTGGCTCGAAAAGTTCGACTATAAGGAAGCCGGCCCGCAACTGTTGTTGCAAGCCTTCCTGCAACGCATCGTCAATGGCGGCGGACGCATCAACCGCGAATACGGCCTGGGGCGGCGGCGCACCGATTTATTCCTCGAATGGCCGATCGATGAAACGCAGGGCTATCTCGGCCCGATGCAGCGCGTGGTGATCGAACTGAAAATCATCCACAAAGGATTGGACGCGACCTTGCAACAGGGCTTGGCGCAAACCGCCGATTATGCGGATCGTTGCGGCGCGGACGAGTCGCATCTGATGCTCTTCAACCGCGACGCGGGCGTTTCGTGGGAGGAACGACTCTGGCGTCGCGAGGAAGTGGTCGGGCAACGGCGCATTTGTGTTTGGGGTGCGTGATTTGGGGCTATTGCCCGGCGGCTTCCGGTAAAATCGCGCGCTTTCGTCTTCGTGGGAGTTTCCCGTGGAATTATTCGCCCAGTTTCTCGATATCGTGTTGCATCTGGACAAGCATTTAGCCATCTTGCTGGCGCAATACGGCGTGTGGCTGTATGCGATTTTGTTTCTGATCGTATTTTGCGAAACCGGCGTGGTGGTGATGCCGTTTTTGCCGGGCGATTCGATGCTGTTCGTCGCGGGCGCGCTGACGGCGACGGCGGGCGGCAATTTCGAGATCGGCCCCTTGATGGCGGTGTTGCTGACGGCGGCGGTGTTGGGCGATAACTGCAACTACTGGATCGGTCGCTGGGCCGGCGCACGCATTCTGCGCTGGGGCGAAGGCTCGCGCTTTTTCAATCGCAAGGCCTTCGACGCCACGCACGCGTTTTATGAAAAACATGGCGGCAAGACCATGCTGTTGGCGCGATTTATGCCGTTTATCCGCACCTTCGCGCCGTTCGTCGCCGGGGTGGGGCGCATGAGCTATTCGCGCTATTTCGCCTTCGATTTCGCCGGCGCGGTGCTGTGGGTGGTGTCGCTGTGCCTAGCGGGTTATTGGTTCGGCAATCTGCCGTGGATCAAGGCCAACTTGTCGCTGGTAATTTTCGGCCTGATCGGCCTATCGCTGACGCCGATTGCGTTTGCATGGCTGCGTCAGCGCCTGGCGCTACGGGCGGTTTGAAACGCGCTGGCGGCCCAGCACTGGCGGCGATGCTGGCGGCGTGCGTGCATTCGCCGGTGCAGGTGGCCGATCGGCCTCGCGAACGCGCGCCTGTGGTCTTGCCGTCGGTAGGCGACGCCGCGCATTCGGTGTCGGCGGCGGTGAGCGGCTTCGATCCCAAGCAGATCGGCAAGGGCGATATCGACCGCGTCGCCGATCTGCATCGGCGCGAAGTGTTCGCCGGTGTGCGTGTGTTGGCGGAGAAGCTGTATCGTCGCAATCCGCGCGAATGGAAAAAAGCCGGGCATGCGAGCATGGAGGAGGCCTTAGACCATTTGCTCGATCCGCGCAACGCTTGGCGCGTACCCGGCGCCGAGTCGCGCCGCGGTACGGAGGTGATTTTGCTGGCCTTGCGCGAGGATTACCCCGGCGACCGCGTCGCCGCGTTTATCGCCGGTTTGGGCGATATGTTGAATCTGGCCTTCGACGAGAAACTGGAATTCTTCCTGCTCGACGATCTCGATCCGCAAAAGCTGTATAACAGTGCGCGCAATATCGAGATTGCGGTGTGGAAGTTGTCGAACGCGCGCGACGCCGAGGGGCGTTTGTTGCTACTGTCGAACGAAATCCCTGTGCCGCCGGAGGCGGCGAATTTGAGCTTCGAGCGCGAGTTCGGCAAAATGATCGGCAATTTGGATCTATTGGCGCGCATGATTGCGGACAAAGGCAACCGCGCCATCGCGCGCGTAGTGCAAAACGTGGCGACGGCCATGTTCTTACCGGTAACGGGATTACGATGAAAAGTTATGTGATTTTAATTTCCGGGCGCGGCAGCAATATGGAGTCGCTGTTGGCCGCGAATCTGCCGGGACGTTGCGCCGCCGTGATCAGCAACCGGCCCGAGGCCGGCGGTTTGGCGACTGCGGCGGCGCGCGGCATTGCGACCGCCGTGGTCGACCATCGCGCGTTCGCCTCGCGGCAGGAATTCGAGCGCGCCTTGGCGCAAGCGATCGAAAGCTTCCGACCCGATGCGGTATTGTTGGCCGGCTTTATGCGGATACTCGGCGCGGAATTCGTCGATCGTTTCGCCGGACGCATGCTGAATATCCATCCATCCTTGCTGCCGGCGTTTCCGGGCATCCATACCCATGCGCAAGCCTTGGCGGCGGGCGTGAAGCTCAGCGGCTGCACGGTGCATTTCGTCACTCCGGCGCTCGATGGCGGGCCTATCGTCGCTCAGGCCGCCGTCGCGGTGCAGGACGACGACGACGAGGAACGCCTGGCCGCGCGAATTCTGGTCGAAGAGCATCGCCTATATCCGCGCGTCGCGCGCTGGTTACTCGAAGATCGCGTGCGATTGGTCGGCGATAAAGTCGAATTGATCGGCGATGTCGTCCAGCCCGAGGCGCTGCATGCGCCCGTATTTCAAGAGCGATAATGCCGTTTGCGTTAGCCTTGCTCGCCTCGGCGATGCTGCATGCGGCGGCGCTGATCAGCCCCGCATGGGAACTGCCCAGTCTCGACACGCCGGAGCCATCGCCTATGCTGGACGCGGTATTGACGTCGCCGCCGCAGGCCGAAGTTTTGCGCCCTAAACCGCCGCGTCCGGCGGCGGAGAAACAGCGCCCGGCGATGCCCCCTGTATCGCCCGCCGTCGCTCCATCCGCTACCGCTGCCCCATCCGCTGCTGCATCCGTCCCACCAGAGCCGACTTTTACGCCCGACCCGCCGCCCTCCCCAACTCCCGAACCCCCTGCCGACCTTATGCCGAGTCCCGTCGCCCACGCCATCGATCTGCCCGCGCAAGGACGGGTGCGTTATGTGATCACGCGCGGCGAGCGCGGTTTGACGGTCGGACAGTCGATTCACACCTGGCGGCACGACGGCATGCGCTATACCCTAGACAACGTGACCGAAACCACGGGCCTTGCCGCCTTGCTCAAACCCGCGCGCGTGGCCTTGCATAGCGAAGGCGAGGTCACCGCGAGCGGCTTGCGCCCGCTGCAATTCGTCCATGAGCGCGTCAATGGTCGCGACAACGCCGCGCTCGATTGGCAAAACCATAGCGTCGCCTATGCGGGCCAGGAATCGCCGCTGACGCCGGGCACGCAGGACATGCTGTCGATGTATTATCAACTGGTGCTGGATCGCCCGTCGCAAGGCGCGCTGGAAATGCCGATCGCCACCGGGCGCAAGCTGGATCGCTACGTTTTCAGCATCGAAGGCGAAGAGTCCTTGAGCTTCAAACACGGCGAGACGCCGACGGTGCGCCTGAGTACGCGCAGCGGTAGCGACACCATCGAACTATGGATCGCGCGCGATCTGCGCGCCTTGCCGCTGAAGATTCGCTTTATCGACCGCAAAGGCGAGATTTTCGATCAAACGATAGACGACGAGAGCTTCGACGCGCTGGTCGCCGCTAAAAACGGGCAATAAATTGGCCCGACGCAAGGCCGCCTGCGGGCGGAAACAGGAGGAGAACCGACTATGAATTATGAAAAGAAACCGCGTAAATCGCCCGACGCCCAGCGCCGGACGCCATCGGCGTCCGGCGGCCGCGTCGCCGCCGAGCCGGCGTCCGACGATGGTTTGACGATGGAATTGCTGTATGCCGCCGTCGCCGCGACCTCGCAGGCGCTGATGCTGACTCAGCCTGCCGATGGCGTGCTTTCGGCATTTTTTCGCACCCATAAGAGCGGCGGGCGCGATCGCGCCTTCATTGCCGAAACGGTATATGCCGTCTTGCGCCACAAGCGTTGGCTCGAACGTTTGGCCGGCGTTTCGCCCTTGCCGACGCGCGGCAAACTCGCGGCCTTCAGCGCCGCCTCGCCGCGCGAATTGGTGATTTTGGCGCTGGTGCGCGTGCGCGGCTTCACGCGGCGGCAATACGACGCCGCCTTGTCGAAGGGCGAACACGAATGGCTGGCCGCGTTGCGCGAACTGCCCGAACCCGAACTCAGTCTCGCCGAACAACTCGATTTTCCCGATTGGCTGACCGAACGGCTCGCCGCGCGCATGAGCGCCGAGGACTTGCGCGCCTTGGCGCAAGGATTGAACAATCCCGCGCCGCTGGATTTGCGCGTGAACCTGCTTAAAGCCTCGCGCGAGGACGTGTTGCAGCACTTGCAGCGCGAAGGGCTGGCGGCAAGCCCCTGCGCCTATGCGCCCCATGGCATACGTTTGAAAGGAAAACCGTCCTTGCAGCGCCATCCGCTGTTTCTCGACGGCCAGTTCGAAGTGCAGGACGAAGGCTCGCAACTGCTGGCGCATCTGGTCGCGCCCAAACGCGGCGAAATGATCGTCGATTTCTGCGCCGGCGCCGGCGGCAAGACCTTGAGCCTCGGCGCCTTGATGCGCACCACCGGACGTTTATATGCATTCGACGTAGTGGATAAGCGACTGGCGAAACTCAAACCGCGCGCCGCGCGCGCCGGCCTATCGAACGTGCATACCGCCTGCCTCGCGAGCGAAACCGATCCGCGCGTCAAGCGTCTAGCCGGCAAAATCGACCGCGTGCTGGTCGACGCGCCATGCTCGGGCCTCGGCACCTTGCGGCGCAATCCCGATCTGAAATGGCGGCAAACGCCGCAAAGCATCGCCGAACTGATCGCCAAACAAGCGGCGATCCTCGCCTCGGCCTCGCGTCTGCTCAAGCCCGGCGGTCGGCTGGTGTATGCCACATGCAGCATTCTGC
The DNA here is from genome assembly GCA_035283885.1 of Rhodocyclaceae bacterium. Lineage (GTDB taxonomy): Bacteria > Pseudomonadota > Gammaproteobacteria > Burkholderiales > Rhodocyclaceae > DATETD01. The sequence goes on along the minus strand of DATETD010000142.1, from coordinate 7,489 downwards.
GCGAAGAAAACGAAGACATCGTCGACGCCTTCCTCGCCGCCCATCCGAACTTTCATCGCCTTTCGTGCAAGGAAACGCTGGCGGCGCAAAATATCGTCGTCGATTGCGAAATGGATATGCATTTGTCGCCGCATCGGCACGGCACCGACGGCTTTTACGCGGCAGTGCTGGAAAAGGCGCGTTGAACTGCCGACGTTTCGCCCGGCTCGGCGCTGCCGTGCTGGCGGCCTGGCTGGGGCTGCAAACGCCGCCCGCCGTCGCCGCAGAACTCAAGGCGAGCGGCGCGGTCGAGGTATTGTTTTCGCCTTGGGACGACGCCGAAGGCGCCATCGTTCGCGCGCTGCAATCGGCGCGGCGCAGCATCCATGTCCAAGCCTATCTGCTCACGAGCCGCACCATCGCCCGCGCCTTGCTCGCTGCGCATAAACGCGGCGTCGCCGTGTCGATTCTCGCCGATGCGGAAAAAGTCGGTAAAGACGACCATTCGCAAATCCCCGACCTTGCCGCCGCCGGGATTCCGGTCTGGCTGGAAACGCGCTACGCCAGCGCGCACAACAAGATCGTGCTGATCGACGCGGCGCAAGCCGATGGCGTAGTCATTACCGGCAGCTATAACTTCAGTTGGTCGGCCCAGGCGCGCAATGCGGAAAACCTATTGATTCTGCGCGGGAATCGCGCCTTGACGCAACGCTATCTGGATAACTGGCAGCGCCATCGCAAGGAGGCGACGGGCTGGAAGCCGCGCGATTGAGGGGGAGTTCGGCTATCGGCTAGCGTTGCGCCTTCTCGCGCGCCACGCGCTCGCCGGCGTCGCGCGCGACCGCGACCGAACCGATCGGTTCGTGCTTCGCATCGACGACCACGGCGAAGCTCATTTCGACGTAGAGCGCCGCGCCGGATCGATGCAATGCGCGCGTCAAGGTCGGTCGGCCTTGCAGCCGCAATGCGCCATTCGTCATGGCCGCATCAAAGCCGCGCCAGTGGCCCGCGCGCAAATGTTCGGGAATGATCAGATCGAGGCTCTGTCCCAAGGCCTCGTCGCGCGAGAAGCCGAATAGCCGTTCAGCGGCCGGATTCCAGCGCGCGATCATGCCTTCGCGGTCGCAATAGACGATCGCGTCGGCGATACGGTCGAGTATGGCGGCGTCGAGATCGAGCGGCGCAGCCGGGGATAACGCGATGTTCATGGACGGCTCCTGGCAAGCATTTGGGCGAAATCGCGGATGAAATTAGGGGGTTAATTGACTGGAAATGGCGTTGGTGCGCGCCGTCCCGTCAGCGCCGATTTTCAGAATCATCGACCCAGGGCCAGGCCAGACACATCCTTTTCCCTGAAACGCCGGTCGATTGCCGCATAGTCGGCCGGCGCCGTCTTCAGCGTGGCGGCCTTGAATTTTGCCTTTGTCGTCCCGGCGATTACGCTGGGCGACGACAGCCTGAAATCGGTGTCCGGCGCCGACTTCATCCGGGCTTCGGACAGGCTGGCGAGCAGCACGTCGAAATTATTGCTCTCGTTATACGACAAGCTGATCGTCGCCACGGCGAACTGCGATGCGGGCAGTGCGCTTAACGACTGCCCTTCATGCGCGCTTTGCTCGCCGGCGCGCGTGTTCAGCCGCTTTTGCCAGCGTAGATCGCCGCTTGCATCCAAGCCCAGCACGCAGGTATGGATATCGTTGCCGGATTTCGGCGATTTGAAATACGAGATGACGGAAACCAGGAGATTCCCGTCCGGCTGCTCGATCACGCTGGGAAACTCCGTTTCCTTATCGCCATTGTTGATCAGCTTATGCCATACGATATCGCCCGAACGGTCGAACTTGAACAACCAGACATCGGAGCGCCGCGGATTGCTATGGAACGAATAGCTTCTATCGGCCAGAATGTAGCCGCCGTCGCGGGTTTTATCGAAACTGACTACGCTCTCGGCTTTGCCGCCGCCATACGATTTCTGCCACAGAATCGCGCCGTCCTCGCGTGTCTTCACTAGCCAAATATCGGGTCCGATCGCGTTGCCGGCGTAGGCGTTCCCGGCAAGCGCGTAGCCGTCGGCGTCGATGCTCACGCGCCAGAACTGGCTGAGTTTGTCGCCGCCGTACTGCTTTTGCCATAGCAGTTTGCCCTGCTTGTCGAATTTAGCGACGATCGCGCTCGTTTCCTTTTTCTTGAACGTGGACGAGCTTGAGGCGCCGACGGCGATCAAATTGCCTGCAGCGTCCTCGGCAACGCCATTCAAGGATTCATCGAGCGCGCCGCTCAGCATCTGCTGCCATTCGATCTGGCCGTCCGGCTTGAATTTGATGATCACGCCCTCGGAAAACGTGGCCGAGGTATCGACGCCGCCGACGACGACGAAGCCCTTATCCGCCGTCTGTATCAGCTGATGAAACCATTTGTAATGTTCCAGGTGAAAGAAGCGCTGCCAGACCATGTTCCCGCTCGAGTCCAGCTTGGCAAGATACATATCGTCGAAATTGTTATCGTCCTTCGACGTGCCGAGAATCGCCACTCCGTCATCGCCGGCGCTCGTCATCAGCACGACAGCGGAATCGCCGGGGCCGGTCAGCGTCTTGGCCCAATCGCCGCCATCCCTGGAAAACGCCGGCAGCATCAGCGTAAAGCATGCAAACAGCAGCGCGAAACGACAAATAATTGCCAAGAGCCTATTCATGCGATTCTCCCATTGTTATGTGGCTTGTAATTGTTGCGATGCGATTATTTTCCTGAGGCCGCATCGCACGGCGTCTTGTCGGGATCGCCGTCGTAATGCGAAAAAATCGGCGATTTGGCTTGCGAGAAATCGATGTCGAACAAACCGGATTCGAAATCGACGCCGCGTTCGTTGCCGGAAAACAAATCCAGCGCGACGCGCCCCGACCGAAGCACGCTCAGGCTTACGCCGCTGCCTTGAGCCGTCGCTTCCATGATGCAAAAAGTATTGTTGCCGACCTTAAAGAAAACAATGTTCGAGCCGCTATGGGGCGTATCGGTGCGATCGAAGATTGTGAACTTGCCGGCCGGCGTCGCCACGCGTTCGAATTCGACAGTGCCGATCCGCCCGTAACGGTAGGCCAGCGCACGCAGGGGTTCCGCTTGCCGATCGGCGCAGATCGACAACACCTTGCCGGTCGGCGACATATCGTAGCCGCCGTCTTTGCGGCGCTGCGTCGTCTTCATGGCGGCGTTCAAGTACGCAAACTCGTCGGCGCGACAATGCGAGGCCATGCCGGCGTTAGCCGTCGGCGCCGCTACGGCGCATAGGGGCAGACCGACTAGGGCGACGGCGGTCAATACAATGGAAGTCATTAGTTTCATGGCGTGTGGCGTCAAGGAAAGAGGATGGCGAGCCCATTCTCACACTGAAGGGATTTCGCGGTCAAGCGCGAGCGATTATCGCAGCCGTCGCGCCAGCGCCGACTTTTTGCGCGGGACGGTCTTTGTCCACAAAAAGCACGAAAGACACGAAAAGGGGTAGTTTGGATTTGGCGTCGCCGCTGTTGGGCTTCTTTCGTTAGCCCAACCGTGCTAGTGATTCGACTTTTTGCTTAAGCGATCGATAGCGGCGTCGATGTCGAAACTGGCGGCTTTGGCGGCAAGGCTATCCACTCGATAATTTTCCGATGCATTCAACTCGGCTTTTGCCGCCCAAAGCTTTTGCAGCAGCGGATCGTTGCGACCTAGTCTCGACGGCGACATCGTCGATTCGATAGGGATATTTTCGCGAGGAAGCGTCATGGTAGAGTCTCCAGTAAGTCTTCGGGCGTCGCCAGCAGCGGCGGCGTAAATTTTTAATGCTGGAGTTATGGTTGGAATTTGTTTTTTTGAAATGTTGGAATGTGAGAACTACCCCGTCGCTCCTTATAACTCCTCGGTTTTGAATTCGCTATAGCCTTCATAGTAATAGCTCACATCAATACACTTCATGAATAAGACGCGGTCGTCGATTTGGTCGGTGAGGGCTTGTTTGAGCAGGGTTTTGATTTCAAGGTCTTTCACTACACTGCGCTGCATGGATGAAAGGTATTCTTCTTTATCGACTTGGTTCCAATCCACCACCTTTTTGATTTCTTTTTTGAGAATCAGATCCAGCCAGATGCGAGTGGCGCGGCCATTGCCTTCGCGGAAGGGATGAGCGACATTCATTTCGACATATTTTTCGACAATTTCGTCGAAACTACTTTGCGGCATGTTGTCGATATGTTTTAACGCCGGCTCTAAATACATCAATGGCGCGAAACGAAAATTTCCCTTGGCGATATTCACGTCGCGAATTTTTCCGGCGAATGGGTAAATATCTCCGAATAAATAAGCGTGAATGAATGCAAGCCCGGCGAATTTACCAACCTCCACCTTGTCGATATCGCCGGAGTCGAAAAGCTGTTTGGCTTTTTGCTTGCTGATTTTCTCTTCGGCTTTGGCCAACTCGATTTGATCGGCGATGTTTAATTTGTTTTCTAGAATCATGCGACGTCTCCTTCACGCACCATTACATGCAACCCATATTGCAATTAACCTCTTAGGCGTATTTAATGCCATCGGTGAAGCTCCTTATTCGATAAAATCGACAATCTGAAGGGCCGTCCCGTCAGCGCCGACTTTTTTCGAAACTTCAGGCGGCAAGCAAGAGATCTTCGAGAGAATTCTGAATGGCGATGGGCGCAAACATTTCGGCAGGGTACAGATAACTTTCCCCTGACTCGTCGATGACCCGGATCATGCCTATCGATTCCGCCTTCGGGTCACCCTCGACCTTATAGAGCTTGCGAGTTTCGAGAGAAGCTTCATACCCGGAATTTTTGATGCAAACAGTCCATTTCATAGCAGCTCCTTGATTTTCATTTCCACTTTTCCGATGCCGTGAGCTTCGTACCAATGCAATTCCGCTTGGAGAACCTGGCCGGAAGGCAGCAAGCGAATATTGGCGAAGCCTTTGCGCTTCTTCCAGTTGCGTCCGCCGTAGGCGTCGATCAGTCGATGTAATTCGCGAATTTTCGACCCGGCGGCAAACACGCCATTTCCGCACGAGCTATTTTGGCGAAGATCAGTTTCATCACAAGTCCCGGAAGGCGTCTTCCATCGACACGCACTCCAGAAGACCTTTGTCGTAGGCTGTCAGGCGATGCAAGGCTTCTTTCTGCCAAACTTGGTCGATTTCGGGGTCTGGCTTATCTAGGCTTTGGTGTAACAACTCAAGCAAGGCATAGCGCTCCGATGCTTTCAAATGCAGTGCTTGTTCGATAATTTCGGCGGTGCTCATAGGGCGCTCCTTACTGGGTGGTCAAGTAATTTCAGGCGGCAATGGGGCGATAGTAGGACACAAACACGGGATCAGGTTGCACACTCCGGTACGTTCCGCCAGCGTCGACATTTTCATTGAAAATGTTGGGAAGCGGGGCTTGAATCTGGCATTTTCAGTAGGGTCATTTCGGCCAGCAGAGTCTCCGGGGTGATGTCTTGTTCGTTGGGCCAGGTGACCGCGCCAAATAGAATATCTACTTGGTTGAAATAATGTATGTCGCGAAGTTCGTGAAAAACGCCATGTCCATGTTTTCTGGCCCCCTGCTTTCCATGGAGTTGTCGAATCGTCTCGATATCATGCATTTGTCACTATGTTCCTGAACGCGGTGAGCGCCGAGGATTGCCAGTCCCAAGCGCCGTATCGGGCGGCTTCACCCAATTTGCTGCTGACGAACTTGTTCTTCGCCGCGAGGTAGGCATGCAGAAGCGATTTGTGTCTATGCGTCAGCTTCTCATGCCGCCGGTCGATCTCGTCGATATAGGCGCGGGCAACGTTTAGGCTATCGTCGCGCAGGGTTTTCAGGCACAAGTCTTCCAGGCAGCCATTTTCGAGTTCGCCCGAGTCGTCGAAGCCGGGGAACAGCATCACGGCGACGCGAGGCGAAGCGCCATGATAAACAAATGGCGACTCCGGCGCGGGCAGTTCGTTGTTGCGCAGGATGTCGACGACGCTACTAAACGCGGCGCGATGATCGGTCTCGGCGTCGCGTGCAATGACGATGGATTCGATCGAGTCGTAGCTGTCCATATTCTTCAAGGTTTTCATGAATCGCGACAAATCGCGGACGCCGCCGAAATTCATAACCTGCGTATCGCTAACGCCATAGGCATTCAGCGCCCAGATCGAAAAATACAGTGCATCGACGCCTTCGACGAGAATCAGTTTATTTTTATCGATGCGTAAAGTCTTCGATTTCATCAGCGAATCTCCAATTCCGATTGAATTGCGTAGTCGAGCAAATCGTAATCGAATATCTTGCCGGAAATCTCATCGCCCTGTTTCCCGAGTCGGATATAGGAAAAATCCGGCGCGTTCGCGCTATCGATCTTAAGCGCGGCGCACGCGGCGCTTAAGAATTCATGGCTATGCGTGCTGGCAATGATTTGACAATCGAAAACTTGCGCCGCGCGCACGATGCCGCGCCAGATATCGCCCATCACGCTGTAATGCAATCCATTTTCGATTTCGTCGATGAAGACGACGCCATGTCTGCATGAGGCGACGCCAAGTACGATCGACAACAGGCGCGCGACGCCGTCGCCCATATACGGAATCGGCACGCGTTTTTCCTTGCCGATATCGGCGTAAATGATCGAGGCGTTGGCGATTCGTATCGAGGATATCGAGCGAATCTCCGGCACGATGCCGCGCAACACCTGCAATACCGGCTCGGTTCGATTGTCGATCTCCAAACGTCCCAAGCGCTCGGAATCCTCGTTCTGGTTCGATGGCTGTCGCGCCGAAAAAAACGCTGTCGGAACGCGACTTCCAGTCGAAAATTCGACGAACAGGCCAAGGTCATTTTGATCGACCGAGATTGTGCTTTTTTCGGCGGTCGTATTTCCATCGGAAAATTGCAAGGCCAAGGCCGCATTGCCGCCGGTCGGGCTGCTTTTCTTTTCGGCGTCGATAGACGATTTGATCGATATCGGTTTCTCGAAATTTTCGACGACCTCAAGTTCCAATTTCTTATCCCTATCGGAGAATTTCGCCGCAATAACGATCTTCTTGCCGATATCGAAGTCATTGAAAATCGGCGCCCACATAAAAGTCGGTTCGGCGGGAATGGCGTCGATTCCTCTCGCGATCGATTGGCGGATAACGATATGCGGATTCATGCGGTCGAACAACATGTACATCGCTTCCATCAACGACGATTTGCCGCAATTGTTCTTGCCACCGATAATCGTCAAGTGGCCGATTTTATCGATGGCGAGATTGGCGAAACCTTTGAAATTCGTTATCTGTAGGCTTTGGAGCATAACGGTCTTTCGCTTGGCGTTAAATATCTAGTCGCGCGATGACTATGGAGTCGCATTTAAACATCTGGTATTGCAAAGAGCCTCCTCTCCGTCTCATCAGCGCCGACTTCTTGTGGATCGTGCCGCATCGACGGGTATTGCCGTCAAGGAACTGACAGGCTGTCGAGGAGTGCTGGCGTTATGCACCCACACCCCCAGCTCTCCTACA
>DATETD010000141.1:0-11475 GCA_035283885.1 Rhodocyclaceae bacterium | reverse complement strand
GCTGTATGAAGAGACCTCCGCCAGTATCGCGGCGCGCGCGGCGGCGCAGGAACTGCGTCGATTGGCGCCGACGCCCGGCGCCAACCTCAAAGGACGCCCCACTAAACGAGATGGGCGTTCGATACGCGCCGTCGTCGGCTGACTTTCGTATTTCCCCTAGCTTGCATTCCACTTAGAAAATTAGAATTTCATGGCTTTCAGAACTGCTTTATTTTACGACATCGAAAATTTATTGAAAGGCGACAGCTTTTCGCATCGAATGATCATGAACCTTTCGCTCAAGGCGATCCTGGAATCGATTCGGAAGGCGCATGACATCGATGGCGTCGCCGTGCAGCGGGCTTACGCCAACTGGAGCGATCCGCGTCTGGCGGCGATGCGCGGGGAAATCAACGAGCTGGGCATCGACCCGGTGCAGGTGTTCGGCTTCTCGCGCGAGCAGAAAAAGAATGCGGCGGAAATTCAGATGGCGATAGACGCCATCGATCTGGCCTACACCCGCTCGACCATCGACAGCTTCGTCATCGTGTCCGGCGACGGCGGATTCGCCGCGCTAGCCAAGAAATTGCATGAATACGGCAAAACCGTGATCGGTTGCGCCTATCGCAGCACCACCAACAACGTATTTCGCGCGGTCTGCGATGGTTTCGTCTGGATCGACGATCCCGAGGTCGATGCCGACGAGGAATCCGAAGGGCTGATTCTGGCGCACGCCGAACCACCCGATCCCAGCCAGGTGACCGATCCGCGCAACCAGCGTTTGGTGCAGAAAATTCAGCGCTTGACGGATGCGACCAAGGCGCAAGTGGTCGAAAAAACGCGGAAAATTCTGGCTTGGTACAAATCGGATACGCAGAGCAAAACCGATTTATCGCGCCACGGCATCTTTCTTTCGGTGGTGCAGGAGGCGTTGAAATATTCCATCCCCGGCTTCCAGGCAGGACAGATGGGTTATTCCAAGTTTTCCGAATACTTGCAGTATGTTTGCGCCGGAAACGAGTTCTGCGTCGCTAGGCCGCCCGGCTCAGGCGCGGTGCTGGCCTTGCGGCAGCGCATCAACTCGAATTGGGAAATATTGCCCGATATGGATATCCGCGAAACGCATACGGTCGAGAATTATCGCGCGCTGCTCGCCAGTGGCGCGCCGACCTTCCGGCTACCCGACGAGACGGTGATGATCGCCGTAGCGACTTGGCTGGTGAAACATGGCCGCTCCAGAGAAAGCCTGGGCGGCTTGATCGAGAAAATCGTCGTGGCGTTGCCGCAGCATTCGTCCGAATCGATCAAGCTGGCCTTGTTGTCGTTCTCGTCGGGCGGGGTGTTTATCCGCGAACCGGAAGGCGTGCAGATTTCCGAACAAAGCCTGCGTTTGCGTCAGGAGTTGGCCGAGCCGCATCTGGTGCTGGAGCAGGTAGCGATCGGCGTCGAGCAAAAGCTGATCCAGGTCATCGGCGATTTCCGTCGCGATGTCTTGCACGAGATCATCGCTTCGGATTTCTCCTGACGACGAGCGCGGACGTCGCGAAAGTCGGCGCTGGCGGGACGGTGGCTTCGAGTATGGGTCCGATGTTTTTTGAATGGTAAACTCTGCGCCGGGCCGGTATTGCCGCGAGACCGGCGATTATCAACTTCGCATTACGCCGCATCGGCGTGGGCCTATCGGAATCCAGTCGCTTATGAACACGATCAACATTCGCCGCTCGCATGGCATGACCCCTAAAAAGGCGCGACAGGCGGCAGAGCGTGTCGCGCACGAATTGTCGGAGCAGTTTTCGTTCGAATACGAATGGGAGGGCAACATCCTTCATTTCAAACGCACGGGCGCCGTCGGGAGAATCACGGTCCATAAGAAGGATATCGAGTTGTATGTCGAACTCAATTTCTTGCTGGGCTTGATGAAATCGAAGATCGAACGCGAAGTCCATCATTATTGCGACGAAAACTTCGGATCTAGCGCGACGACATAATCGGCTATTCGGTTTTCCGTCGCAGTTTGCGACACATTGCCCGATGGAACCCGACGGCGGTATGGCGAGTCTCCATTGGATTTAGGCGGAAAAGCATAACAGGAGGCGCGATGAACGATAACAGCATCGTCTGGCGATGGCTTAAGTGGCTACTCTCGTTGGCGCTGGCGTCGTTGGCGACGACCGCGTTCGCCGCCGATGCCATCGCCATCGACAACGAAGCGCGCGTCATCGTCAAGTTTCGCCAAAGCGCATCGCTAGGCGGCGAACCGCCTCAACCCTGGCAAGCACTGGGACGGCGCTTGCGTATGACATTAACCCCCGGCATAGCACCGGCGCCGCGTTTGCGCGTGTTGCGCGCCAAAGGCGTCGCCCATGAACATCTGATCGCACGCCTGATCCAGGACTCGGCAATCGAATGGGCGACGCCGGATCGCATCAAACAGGCCCATTCCCTGCCGAACGATCTGGCCCTAGGCGGACGCGATCAATGGTATCTGCGTCCTGCCGGCTATGTCTACCGGGCGCAAGCGCCGGCGACAGCGGCGATCGACGCGCAAACCGCTTGGGATAACGTCGGCGGCGGTGCGGGAGTCGTCGTGGCGGTGCTCGATAGCGGCATACGCTCGGATCATGAAGACCTGACCGGCAACCTAGTGCCGGGATATGACTTCATCAGTTTTTCGAGCACCTCCGCCGATGGCGACGGGCGCGAGGCGGACGCCGCCTATCCGGGCGATGGACGTTTCGGCGGCGCAAGCTCCTGGCATGGCACGCGCACCGCCGGCGTGATCGCCGCCGTGGCGAATAATGGCGTCGGCGTAGCCGGCATCGCCTGGGCCGCCAAAATTTTGCCGCTGCGCGTACTCGGCCAGGGCGGCGGTTACGACTCGGATATCGTCGCCGCAATGCGTTGGGCCGCCGGCCTGCCGGTGGCTGGCATCCCGCCCAACCCTAATCCGGCCAAGGTGCTGAACCTGAGCTTGGGCGGCGTATCGAGTTGTTCGCCGCTGTATCAGGAAGCGATCGACGAAGTCCTAGCGCATGGCGCCTTGGTGGTGGTGTCTACGGGCAACGAAGGCGGAGCGGTGGACGAACCCGCCAATTGTCGCGGCGTATTGGCGGTATCCGGCGTGCGCCATGTCGGCGCCAAGGTCGGGTATAGCAGCTTCGGCGTCGAAGCCGGAATTGCCGCGCCGGCGGGAAATTGCGTCAATGTCGGCAATGGCGAAGAATGTTTGTTCGCTATCGATACGACGACCAATTTGGGCAAAAGCACGCCCGGCCTCAATGGCTACAGCACGCGCGTCAATCCCAACGCCAATGTCGGCACCAGCTTTTCGGCGCCGATCGCCGCCGGGGTCGCGGCGCTGATGGCGGCAAGCAATCCGCAACTTTCGCCCTTGCAGCTACGGGATCGCATCAAGCGTAGCGCCCGACCTTTTCCGGTCGAGGCGAGCTTGCCGTTTTGCGTCGAGAAAATGCCTCAGACCACCGCCAACGAGGGCAAGTGCAATTGCACGCCGAGCAGTTGCGGCGCAGGTTTGCTGAATGCCGCCGCCGCCGTGAATTTGGCGCGCCACCCAGCCAATCTGGCGTTGCCACCGGTGGCGGCGATCAGCCCACGCGATAAGGGGCTGACCGACGTCGCGATCAACCTCGATGCGCGCGGCAGCTTCGCGGCACCCGAACGGGTGCTGCTGGAACGGCAATGGTCCTTCGTCGCCGGACCGCATAGCGCCGAACCGACGCAACGCAACGCGGCTTTAAGCGCGTTTGTGCCGCCGCATCCCGGAACCTATACCTATCGATTGACGGTCACCGATGACGCGGGAGTCTCGGCCACGGCGCAGCAGACCTTCGAAGTCGCCGCCGCGCCGGGCTATGTTACGACGACAACTACAACAACGACGACTACGACGACAAGCACCACGACAACCACGCTGCCGACGCTGCAATCGAGCGGCGGCTGGAACTTGCTCGGCAATGGCTACTCCCATCCTATCGACGTCGCGACGAAATTCGGCAACGCCGCCGAGGTGCAGGCCGTATGGAAATGGCTGCCGGCCTCGGGCAGCGACGCGGCGGGCTGGGCGTTTTATGCGCCGAGCTTTGCCGACGGCGGCAAGGAATACGCCTTCGGCAAGGGCTATCGCCATTTGACGACGATAGCCGGCGGCGAGGGCTTCTGGGTCAATGCGAAAACGCCATTCGGCGTCGTCCTGCCGGGTGGCCAAGCGCTCGGCGTCGGCAGTTTGGCGAATGCCGTGCGTAGCGGCTGGAACCTGATCGCCCTGGGCGAGCAGCGCACGCCCACCGCCTTCGCTGCGACGCTCGGTGTCGAGCTCGCCAGCCTCTGGGCCTGGGACAACCGCCTGGGCGCGTGGTATTTTTATTCGCCGACACTGGCGAGCCAAGGCGCACTGGCCGGCTATATCGCCGGTAAGGGCTATCTCGACTTCGACGCCAACGCTAAAACTTTGGCGCCGGGCATGGGTTTCTGGCTGAATCGACCGTAACCCAAGCGCTGGCGAGCCGTCTCGCCAGCGCCGACTTTTCAACCTGGAACACGCAGTCGTCGACTGCTGGCGCAACAAACCCGGTGTATTGCGCTTGGCGCGCTATCCTTTCACGCACACCACTTGCCGCAGGCTATGCACCACTTCGACCAAATCGCGCTGCGCCTGCATCACCGCGTCGATGTCTTTGTAGGCCATCGGAATTTCATCGATCACGTCTTTGTCCTTACGACATTCGACATGCGCCGTGGCGCGCTCCTGATCCGCGACCGAAAAGCGGCGCTTGGCCTCGTTGCGGCTCATGGTGCGGCCTGCGCCGTGGCTGCACGAACAAAACGCCTCTTCGTTGCCGAGTCCGCGCACGATATAACTCTTGGCGCCCATCGATCCCGGAATGATGCCGAGTTCGCCTTTCTGCGCCGACACCGCGCCCTTGCGCGTCACCAGAATTTCCGCGCCGAAGTGGCTTTCCTGCTGCACGTAGTTGTGATGGCAATTCACCGCCTCGACTTCGGCGGAAAAGGGTTTGGCGATCGCCTCCTGGGCGGCGCGCAACACGTTGCGCATCATCGCCTGCCGATTGCGGCGCGCATAGTCCTGCGCCCAACCCACCGCTTCGACATAATCGGCGAAATGCGCGCTACCTTCCTTGAAATACGCCAAATCGCGATCCGGCAGATTGGCGAGATGCTGCTGCATATCCTTTTGCGCCAACTCGATAAACATCGTGCCGATCGCATTGCCGACGCCGCGCGAGCCGGAATGCAGCATCAACCAGACGCGATCCTGCTCGTCGAGACAGACCTCGATAAAGTGGTTACCGGTTCCCAAAGTTCCCAAATGATTATGATTGTTGGTGTTCTTCAGACGCGGATACTTGGCGACGATGTGCGCGAAGCCCGGCGCCAGCATCGCCCACATCGCATCCACGCTCTGCGGCGGATTCTGCCACGCGCCCTTATCGCGTCCGCTGCGCGGACTGGTGCGACCGTGCGGCACGGCGCGCTCGATGGCGATGCGCAAACCGTGCAAGTGATCCGGCAGATCGGCGGCGCACAGCGTCGTACACACCGCCATCATGCCGCAACCGATATCGACGCCGACCGCCGCCGGAATGATCGCGCCCTGCGTCGGGATCACGCTGCCGATGGTCGAACCCTTGCCCAAATGCACATCCGGCATCACCGCCAGATGCCGATAAATAAATGGCATCTGCGCGATATTGACGAGTTGCTGCCGCGCCGCCTCTTCGACCGGCACGCCTTGCGTCCACATTTTGATCGGCTTGCCGTTCTCGACTTGCAGTACCTGGTAGTTCATTTGCAGCTCCTTTTCTTTCCGACGATGCGAAGCTTATAAGTAGGCAAGCAAAAGTTGGAAGTGCCTCATCCGTCGCGCCGGCGCCGACTTTTACGATGATCTATAACGCCAGCGGCCCGGAGTATGCGTACCAATTACGGCGTCGCAGGCGGCGCGCGCCAAGGCCGTGCGCTAAAGCCGAACACCTTTGCCGAACTCGGGTCTGCCGTAGCCTTAACCCAGCCGAAAAACGGCGAGCCGAAGGTTTCCACGCGCGTGAAATTCGCCACGACTTGGCGGGTCTTCGGGTCTTGCATCGGCTGGTTGACTTGGTAGCGATGCGTATCGCCATGCACCAATGCGACCTGTCCGGCGAAAGACTGTGTTTCTTCGCGCAATTGGATCAAGAAATCGCGAAAACCAGGGCTGGGATGGCCCGCATTGGCCGCCTCGAAACCGGGATTGGCTTGCATCGCGATCAAAATGCCTGCGAGCTTTTTTCCGCGCGCATGCGCAAACGCTTGCGCCAACCAGACGCGATTGGTGGCGCTACGCTCGATGAATTCCGCGGAGGGGCTAGCGTCTCGCCCCTCGACGCCATAGTAATTATTTTCGCTGCCGACCACATGCAGGCCGACAAATAGAATGCCGCCGCGCTCCCAGCGCACATTCTCGCGGTAGTCGGCAAACGCCGCGTCGCGGCTTTGGCGTTCCAGTCGCAGCGTTTTTTGCCCTAATGCCCCTAACGCCCTATCGCCGTCGAAAAACACTCGTCGTAAATACGCCAGCCGCTCGCGTGGATCGTAACCGCTGTTTTTGCGATGACAGTCGGTCCATTCGTTATCGCCGACGACATACACCAGCGGATGTTTGGATTTTTGAAATACGCCGAGGATATCCCGATAAACCTCGTCGTTGCATGGAGACGAGCTATTCTTAATATCACCGTCATGGATCAGAAACGCCAGATCCTCTTTCTCCATTTCGGCGATCAAATCCGGCAGATTCTCGCGCTCCCAAGACGTGTAGGGCGTGTCGCCGAACACGCCGAAAGAAAAAGGCTCGGCCAGAACGCTCGACGCCGCCAAACAAAGCAACAAGCATACGCGTTTCATGCTTTCGCCAGCTTCACCAATCGATAGAGCTGATCCAGGGCCTGGCGCGGACTCAGTTCGTCGGGATTTAATTCGCTTAAAGCGTTCAAGGCCTCCAGCGCCGAGATCGAGGGTTCGTCGGGCAAGGGCAAGACGGGGCTGTTGGCGAACAGATCCGGCTGGCGCAGCGCGGCGACCTCGCGATTTTCGAGTTCGATCAGCCTGCGCCGCGCGTCGCGCACTACGGCGGACGGCATGCCGGCCAGGGCGGCGACCTGGATACCGTAGCTTTGCGAGGCCGGGCCGTCCTCCAGCGCATGCAAAAAGACGATGGTATGACCATGCTCCAGGGCGTCCAGATGCACATTGGCGCAGACCGGATAGTCCTGCGCGAGCCGCGTCAGTTCGAAATAATGCGTGGAAAACAGGGTGTAGGCGCGGTTCTTGTCGATCAGATGGCGCGCAATCGAAAACGCCAAAGCCACGCCGTCGAAGGTCGAGGTGCCGCGACCGATTTCGTCCATCAACACCAGCGACTTTTCGGTTGCGCCGTGCAGAATCGCCGCCGCTTCGGTCATTTCGACCATAAAAGTCGACCGCCCGGAAGCCAAATCGTCGGAAGCGCCGATCCGCGTGTAGATCGCATCCACCGGCCCTAGCCGGCAGCGTTTGGCCGGCACGAAGCCGCCGCAATGCGCCAGCAACACGATCAAGGCCACTTGGCGCATGTACGTCGATTTACCGCCCATATTCGGCCCGGTAATCAACAGCAAGCGCCGCGCAGTCGCGAGGCGCGCATCGTTGGCGATAAAGCTATCGACTTGTCGTTCGACCACCGGATGACGTCCGCCCTCGATGTCGATCACGGCTTCGTCGCAGAACTCGGGCATACGATAGTCGTACCGCACCGCGACGTCGGCCAAGGCGCCCAAGCCGTCCAATTCCGCTATCGCGCGCGCGATCCGCTGCAAGCTCGGGATATAGCCGGCCAAATCCGCCAGCAATACGTCCCATAACTGCTTTTCGAGCGCCAAAGCGCGTTCGCGCGCCGACAGCGCCTTGTCCTCGAACGCCTTGAGTTCCGGCGTAATATAGCGTTCGGCATTTTTCAGCGTCTGCCGCCGCCGATAGTCCTCGGGAATTTTCGCGACATTGGCATGGGTGACTTCGATATAGAAGCCATGCACCTTATTGAATTCGACTTTCAGGCTAGCGATGCCGCTACGCTCGCGTTCGCGCGCTTCCAAATCGACCAGAAACGCGCCGCAGTTCACCTCGATCGCGCGCAATTCGTCGAGATCGGCATGGTAGCCGTCGGCGATCACCCCACCTTCGCGCAACAGCGCCGCCGGTTCGGGCGCCACCGCGTGCACCAAGCGCGCCAAACAGTCCTGCGGCGTCGCCAGAGCCTGCGTCAATTCAGTCAGACGCGCGGAAAACTCGCCGGTCGCGGTCACCGCCGCAAGGCTAGCGGCGCTATCCGTCCCGCCAGCGCCGACTTTTGCATGCATGGCGTCGCATATTGTTTCCAGGCGCACTAAGCTGTCGCGCAAGGATGAAAGGTCGCGCGGTCGCGCGCTTTTCAGCGCGATGCGCGCGGTAATCCGTTCGATATCGGCAAAGCCGTTCAAGGCGCGCTGTAACGCGAGATACGGCCCGTTGCCGCTATCGCCCATCAAGGCCGCCACGGCGTCATGCCGCATTCTCAGCTCGCGCCTATCCGTCAGCGGGTGATGCAGGCAATGCCGCAACCAGCGCGACCCCATACTGGTGACGCACACGTCGAGCAACGACAGCAAGGTCGGCGAGGCTTCGCCGCGCAGGGTTTCGGACAACTCCAGATTGCGCCGCGTCGCCGCATCCAGGCGCAGGAATGCGCCTTCGCGTTCGACAATCAAACGCGTGACATGGGTCAGCGCCTGCAACTGGGTCGCCTGAGCATAGCGGTATAGAGCGCCGCACGCCGCCAAGGCCAGCCCTTCGTGCTCGACGCCGAAGCCCGCCAGATCGCGCGTGCCGAAATGCTCGGACAAGGCCTGCGCCGCCGCTTTGGCGTCGAAATGCCAGTCCGGTAAATGCTGACACACCGCGCGCGTCTCGGGCGCGCCCTGCCGCATGCGATCCGGTATTAACAGCTCCGCTGGACGCAAACGCTCGAAGTGAGTCGGCAAAGCGTCCAGCGAGGTATCCATCAGCCGCAGATCGCCGTTCGCCAAATTCAACCACGCCAAACCCGCACGATTACGCTCGATACATAAGGCCGCCAGCAGGCTTTCGCTCTTGTCATCCAGCAAGGCCGCATCGGTCAACGTCCCCGGCGTAACGATACGCGCCACCGCACGCTCCACCGGCCCTTTCGCCAAGGCCGGATCGCCGATCTGTTCGCAAATCGCAATCGAAACGCCGAGTTTGACGAGCTTGGCGATATAGCCTTCGGCGGCATGGTAAGGAATCCCCGCCATCGGAATCGGTTTACCGGCGGACTGCCCACGCGCGGTCAGCGTGATGTCGAGAAACCGCGCCGCACGCTCGGCGTCGTCGTAAAACAGCTCGTAAAAATCCCCCATGCGGAAGAACAACAACTTATCCGGATGCTCCGCTTTGGCGCGGAACCATTGCTGCATGACGGGGGTGTGTTTGGAGGGATCGACTGCGTTTGCTCTACTCATTAAAACTTTCATGAACCAAATACATTGCAGAAATCGAAACGTCGCGCAACCTCATTATCGCGACCGCCTCAAACGCCGGTTGCCATAACAAGAAAAGCCCAGCACCGGAAGGCGCTGGGCTTTTCTTAGCGAAGTCGGATCAATTCGTTACGCTGATCGATTTCTGCGAAACGACTTTGTACGTCGGCGTCGTTACCGTCACCGACAACACCCCCGAAGGCGTCGTGTCGGTACACGCTCCTGTGGTGGTATCTACCGTTCCATCCGGACCGACAGAAACCGAATACGATGCAGGCGTACCGATATTATCGCCAACGGTATAGGTAATCGATTTCGAGCCATCGGCGAATTTTCCGTTCGAAGTCGTCACATTGACTGTGGTGCCTGCCGCCATCGCATTGCCGTTGACATCCGAAGGAGTAATCGTCAGCGTTTGCGCCGCGCCATTACAGCCGTTACCCGGCAAAGCAATCGATGCAGCACTCAACGCGATATTGGCGTTCGATCCTGAAAACACCATGTTCAATTGCTTGAACACATGCAAAGATTTTTGCGTCGAACAAACAGCCGATGTCGTGCACAAGACGCCGTTGTACTTAGCGTCGGCAGCGGTGTAAGCACTATCGCCGTTGAAATCGATAAAGGGTTCGTCGGCATCGCGAGCTGCATTCCAATTCTTATCGAGGAAAGCTTCCGGTAAATCGGTGGTTGCAGAATTGACATCGACCATCTCTCCGGTATCGGCAACCCCATTACCATTCAAGTCGGTGAAACTCTCCTCACCGATCGCATAGGCCATCACCGTCAGCTTGCCGTTGGAGGTGCGTGGCTCTTGACTATTGATGGTGGTAGTGCAATCGCCGCTCTTGGTCGAACAGGTTCCGACGACCCTGCCTGCCGATGTCGTGAAATTGACTGCCGTGCCATCGGGTACCGGATTATTGAAATGATCCGCCAGTTTGACGTTAATCGTCGAAGTCGTTCCATCGAAATTCCAACCCTCGATGTTACGCGTCGTAGCCGACAAGGAGAAGCTATCCTGATCGGGTATTCCCGTCGTGATCGTCAATTCATCCGACAAGGTCGTTAATGTAGTTCCCGCTGAGGTCGTACTGGCGATCACGCGTACCGGAGTGCTGACGTTACCGGCATTCACCGTCACTACGACCTGCCCCAAGGTTGCTCCCGGCGTCAAATCGGACGTCGCCGTCGCTGTAGTCAAACCGTTCGAGAAGGTAATGCCCCCGACCGCCGTACTCAACGAGAAGCTGACATTCTTGCCACCCAAGGCATTGCCGCCGCTATCCACGACTTTGAATACGACTTGAGCCGTCTCCTGCCGTCCCAGCCCACCCATGCCGCGCAGGGTAATGTTCGTTGGCGTGGAAGACACATATTTAATCGAACCCGTCGTTGGCGCAGTCACGGTGATCGATGCGGAGGTCGAAACGATGCCGCTAACCGAAGCCGTAATCGGGTCGTCGCCCGAGCAACCGTTATCGCGATACGAGGCGGTGGCAATGCCATTCACCGTCGCAGCGCTCGATGTCAGCACCGCCTTGCCGCTAGTCGCACACGGCGAGGAGAAGGTGACGGTTTGCGGCGTCGTCACCGCAACACCGCCGCTAGTCACCGAAACAGTAATGCTTGCTGTACCGAACGCTGCCAGCGGAGCGCCTGACGTCCCTACCACAGCACCGGACACCGGATCTTTGACCGTTAGCGCGCTCATTGCAACCACAGCCGCACCCACCGAATACCCCACGCTTCCCGATATCGACCCCACGCTAGCGGTTATCACGCCGGCGCCGGACGCCGTCAAGCTCGCGGGATTCAGCGCCACCTTCGCCACCCCGGTACTATCCGTCAATGCCGTTGCTGCGGAAGGCGTAATCGAACCTAGCTTGCTATCCGTGCTGAAAGTCAC
>DATETD010000140.1:0-8886 GCA_035283885.1 Rhodocyclaceae bacterium | reverse complement strand
CATCGGCGCGGTGTCGGCATACACCAGGGCGTCGACTTCGCACTGCGGCGCGAAATGCCGCAAGGCGGTCAACACCGGAGCGGCGAGCAGTACGTCGCCATGATGGCGCAGCTTGACGACAAGCGCGCGCGTGAGTTGAGTCGGATCGATCGCTGAATTGTGCATTCCGCCTATTTTGCCAGAGTGCCGCCGATTGCAGCAGACAATTCGCTACGCGGCATGTCTCCACCCGCATTGGAGTTCGTCCGCGAATGCGGTAAGCTTCGATTCGATACGCACGCCGCCATGCCCGGCCTATGCGCCCTCCCCGTTCGAAAATCCTATATCTTTCATATGAATAAATTTTCCGCCGTGCTTGCCGCACAGATCGTCGCGCATCGCCGCTGGATATTGCTGGCCTTGCTGGCGGTACTGCATCTGGTGTTGTGGCAAGGCGTCGAACAGGTGCTGGGCAAGGCCCTGTTCGTCGCGCATCTGGGCTTGGCGATCCTGTGGCAGCCGTTTATCCACGGCGAAAAACGCCTGTCGTTGCGCTCGCTGCTGCTCGTCGTCGTGGCGATCGGCGCCGCGATAGTCTTTCTATCCGACTGGCTGCTCGCGGTTTGGATCGTGATTCTGGCCGGTCTGGTCGGCGGTAAGGTGCTGCTGTTCGGCAGCCATCTAGCGCGCTGGTTCTATCTGCTGGCATTGGGTTTTTTGGTGGCCGCCTTGTTGCTGCTGGCCGTACCGCGCGCCGCCGCCATGATGCATCTATCGTCTTCGATGTCGTGGCTCGCCCATGGACTGCTGCCGGCGATACTGCTGTCGATGGCGCTGTTGCCGCAGCAGGAAGAGGATAATCGCATCGGCGAGGTTACCGATTTCGTCTATAGCCTGTTTATCGTGCTGCTGCTCGCCGTATTGATGCTCGGCAGCTTGGCGATTATGTCGATATTCAATAAATCCTATGCAGAAGCCTTGTTGCAGGTGCTGCTGATTATGGGCTTGACCTTGTTGCTGCTCGGCTGGACCTGGAATCCGCATATCGGCTTCTCGGGCGTCGGCTCGCTATTCGCGCGCTACGTCATGTCGATAGGATTGCCCGTCGAGCAATGGCTCAAGGCCTTGGCCGATCTGGCGCAAAGCGAAGACGATCCCGAAATGTTTCTCGAACAGGCGTGCGTCGATATGGCAAAAAGATTACCCTGGGTCGCCGGCGGCAGTTGGCGCGTCGATGGAGGCGATGGAGGCGATGGAAGCGACATTGTCCAAGGCCGATTCGGCCATCCGACCGGTCGCCGCTCGGAGTTCGCACATGGCGAACTGAAGCTGTCGTTATTCACACAACATCCATTGTCGCCGACCTTGATCTGGCATTTCAATTTGCTGGCGCAGTTGCTGGCGGAATTCTATGCCGATAAGCAGCGCGCTCGGGCCTTGAAGCATCTCAGTTATCTGCAAGCGGTGCATGAAACCGGAGCGCGACTCACCCACGATGTGAAAAATCTGCTGCAATCGCTCAATACGCTGTGCGCCGCCGTCTGCGCGCCCGATGCGGCGGCGCAACCCGGTTATCAGGCGCTATTGCAACGCCAACTCCCGGCTATTTCGCGCCGCTTGACGGAAACTTTAGCCAAATTACGCGCTCCGCATGAAATCGCAACGGTCGCGCGCATCGCCGCGCGTCGCTGGTGCGAGGAGTTGCGACAACGCACGATGAGCCAGCCATGGATAACGCTGAGCTTCGACCCGACGGACGACCGAGAACTTCCCGCCGAGGCCTTCTCCAGCATCGTGGATAATCTGATACGCAACGCCAACGAGAAACGTCTGCGCGAACCGGGGTTGACGCTCGCGATCTCGCTGAGGCCATCGCCGATCGATCCGCACTCTCTGGAGCTGCGGGCGTGCGATAACGGCGCTCCGCTGCCCGCTCCCCTGGCCTCGCGCTTGCTGCGCGGCCCCGTTGCCTCGGAAAATGGCTTAGGGATAGGCTTGTATCAAGCGGCGCGCTTGGCGGAATCGGTAAATTATCGACTTGTGCTGGAAAGAAATCGTCTAGGCGATGTTTGTTTTCTCCTCAAACCTGCGACACCGGCGCTTTAATACTCATCGCCCGACCCAGCGGTTGGCAGGAATTCGCTGCGAACCGGCGATTCGACGTAGTAGAATCGCCGACGTCTATCGAGTCCGCTGTTGAAAGATCGCGACCGACCGACGACCTTCGATGCCCGACGAATCGCCTCCCGCCTCTATGAAAGATTCCGGTTTGCTGCTTGTCCCCCCATTTATCGGTTCGCCGATCGAAACCGGCGCGAGGTTGGCGTGACCGGAGACTCCGTCGCCGCTAACGAAAAGCCACTGATACTGTTGGTGGACGACATGCCGATCAATTTGATGCTATTGGCGTCGGCGCTGAAGCCTCACTATCGCATCAAGACCGCCGTCAGCGGCAGGGCCGGGATCGAGTTGGCGCGTCAGGCGGATCGTCCACAGCTGATTTTGCTCGATGTGATGATGCCCGAAATGAGCGGCATCGAAGTACTGCAAACCTTGCGTCAGGACATCAAGACGCGCGATATCCCCGTGATCTTCGTCAGCGCCGACACCTCGGAGCAAAGTCAGTTAAGCGGCTTCGAATTAGGCGCCGACGACTACTTAGCCAAGCCGGTCGTCACCAACGTGTTGTTGGCGCGGGTGCGCAACATCTTGCGCCGCAAGCAGGCCGAGGATCATGTGCGCGAATTGAACGAAACGCTGGAACGTAGAGTGGAGCAACGCAGCATGGCGCTCGAAGCCACCATGCTCAGTTTACGTCGCTCGCAGGAAGAGTTGGTGCGTAGCGAAGCCAAAGCCACCCTCAGCACCCTGATCGCCAGCATCTCGCACGAACTGCATACCCCGCTCGGCAATAGCGTCATCATGACCAACACCATGGTCGACAACATCGGCAGTTTCCGCCATCGGGTCGAATCCGGACAACTCAGGCGTTCCGAGCTGTTGAGTTTCTTGACCACCCTGGCCGAAGGCGAAGAACTCTTGCAACGCAATTTGCAACGCGCCCAGGACTTGCTCGGAAAATTCAAACAAGTCGCCGCCGATCAAGCCAGCGAGCAACGCCGTCGCTTCGACCTCGCCACCACCGTCCGGGAAATTCTGCAAACGATTGCGCCCAGCCTCAAAGCCAAGCCGTATCGGATTGTGCAGGATATTCCCGCTGAATTGGAGGTCGACGGCTACCCCGGCGCATTGGGGCAAGTCCTGATCAATTTAGTCAACAATGCCTGGCTGCACGCCTTCGAAGGACGCGATCGGGGAACGCTGACCATCCAGGCTGCGCTGGAAAACGACCACATCCGCATCCGCGTCGCCGACGATGGAGTCGGCATGGCGCCGGAGATTTCGAGCCGACTGTTTCAGCCCTTTTTCAGCACCAAAATCGGCCATGGCGGCACGGGATTGGGGATGACTATCGTCGAAAATTTAGTGACGAAATCGCTCGCGGGACGACTTGAGGTGGAGTCGATCCCAGGCAAAGGCACGCGCTTCGATATCCGCATCCCCAAAATCGCCCCCTGCACGCCACCGTCGATCAAATAAAAACAAACGCATAAAAGATATCGCCCGCTTTCTTCGATCGGCGATCGAAGAAAGCGGGCGATGTCGCACAAGGAATTCGTTCGTCGAATTCGTCGCCGAACTCGTCATTAAATTAGCCGGGGACGCGCGTCAGGTCGATGCTCTTGCCCGATTCTTCCCACTCTTTGAGCCAAGACGGTTTTCTACCCGATCCGACCCAAACCAAGTCGGGATTGTCCGGGTGACGGTACTTCACGCGGGAGGAAGTCATACGTAAGGTTTTTTTACCGAACTTCGAACGCTTGTCGAGAGAGAGGACTTCGTCCAAGGTCAGGCCGCGCTCCGCCGCGATCGCATGAAAATCCGCTGCGGTCTTCTCGCGCATCTCGATTTTGCGCACATCGATCAGCGAGATCACTCTATCGCGTAAATCGATCAGTTCGGGAAGGGAAAGCGTATTAATATCCATTGTTGTGTCCTATATATTTAATGTAAATCAGAACTACCATGCCTCGCGCCATGCCGAAACAGCAGCGGACAATCGAATTCGACTGCACCCAAGCGCATGAAAAAACGTCGATATTTCAGATATCGTTCAGCTATTGTCCAACGATTGCAAACGAGCCAATGGGACGTATTTTTATACAAAAAATAGAAAATGGCAAGTATCGATATTTATCGGGATATAAACTTCAGAATATTCCGTAGAACCGTCAAGGAACTTTCTTACCCGCATTCGGGCGTTCGGCGCTATCGTCCGCACGGGCGAACAGGTCGAGCGCCTGTCCTTGCAACCTCATTTGCATCTGTTGTAGTATTTTCCGGCTCTGCTCGAAGTACGCGGCCCACATGAACTGCATCGTCGGCGCTTGCGACGCAATGAATTGCGTCCATAAATCCTGCCCGCCCGGAGTGTCGCCATACATCGCCAACGCTTGATCCTTCAGGCGTAATTGCATTTCGGCGAACGACTTGACATTGTTTTCAATATATCGTCCGACCAATCCCTGCATTGCATTGCCATAAAATCGGATCATCTGCGCCAGCAGCTCGCTCGAAAACATCGGCGCACCGCCGGCGGACTCCTCGTCCTGGATGATCTGCAACAGAATCGAACGGGTGATATCCTTGCCGGACTTGGCGTCCACCACCTGGAAGACCTCGTAGCGCAAAACCAGATTCTTTATATCCGTCAAAGTGATATACGCACTGGCATGCGTGTCGTAGAGACGACGATTGGGATATTTCTTAATCAAGCGGGTGTTATCGGCCACGATGCTCTCCTAGTATCGAAAACCGGCGGATCGATCCCATAGAAATAACGAGATCGATCCCGGTTTCACACCATAAACCCAAGCATAAACCCAACTGCGGCGCGGGTTAGCTGTAGTACAAGCCCCCGTTGATGTTCAAAGTCGTCCCGGTAATGTAACCGGCCAGGTCGGAGGCGAGATAGGCGCATAAGGCGCCGATTTCTTCCGGTTTGCCCAAACGACCGACCGGTATCGTTTCGACGATCTTGTCGCGAACTTCCTGCTTGATCGCCATCACCATTTCGGTGCCGATATAGCCCGGCGCGATCGCATTCACGGTCACGCCTTTTCGGGCAACTTCGGCGGCGATCGAGCGCGTAAATCCCAAGATCCCCGCCTTGGCAGCGGCATAGTTCGCCTGCCCGAATTGCCCCTTGACACCATTGACCGACGACATATTGATCACGCGCCCCCAGCCGCGCTCGGTCATGCCGTTCAACACCTGCTGCGTCACGTTGAACATGGCGTCCAAATTGGTGCTCAATACCGCATCCCACTGATCCTTAGTCATCTTTTTGAAGACGCTATCCCGTGTGATTCCTGCGTTATTCACCAGCACATCCACGGGTCCAACCTCGGCTTCCAGCTTTTTGACCATGGCGGCGCAGGCGGCGTAATCCGTCACATCGGCTTCGGCCACAATGAAATCGAAACCTTCCGCCTTGGTTTTCGCCACCCATTCCGCACTCGGCGGGAAATTCGGCAGACAATTGGCGGCCACCTGAAAACCCGCCTGATCCAAGGACTTGCAAATCGCCGTTCCCAAACCGCCCATCGCACCCGTAACCAACGCCAAACGTTTTGCCATTTCCAGCTCCTTTAGTATAAAAAAATAGATCGACCGGATAGTCGATCCTACGGCCCCGCTAAACTTTCGCCGCTACCGCCTTTGCCAACACATAACGACCCGGCGCAGGCTCGATCGGCGGATACGTCGCATTCCCGAGTTGCGCGACCGCCGCGACCGCCGCGACCGCCGTTGTACGGCCATCGTCGTAAGCCCTGAGCCACAGAGCCCACGCCGGCCACCAACTGCCGCGCACCTCGACCGCCCGACCGAGCCATGCGTCGGCATCGCCGCAGGGCGCACTCTCGGCCTCCACCCGCCAATAACACCGTTGTTGCTTGGTCGGCGGATTAATCACGCCGGCAATATGCCCCGAAGCGCCCAGCACGAAGGTGCTCGGCCCCGCCAAAATCTGCCGTGCTTGGTAAGCCGTTTTCCAAGGCACGATATGATCTTCACGACTGGCGTAAATAAACGTCGGCATATCCAGACGCTGCAAATCGACCTTCTCCCCGCAGACCGTCAATTTATTCGGCACACGCAAGCTATTGTTCAGATACATATTTCGCAGATACCACACCAAAAACGGCCCTGGCAGATTGGTGACGTCGGAATTCCAATACAACAGATCGAACGCGGTGGGCGACTGGCCTTTCATATAGTTCGCCACCACATACGGCCAGATCAAATCGTTGGCGCGCAAGGCCGAAAACACTCGCGACAATTCGCGCCCGCTCAATAATCCCCCTTGACCGATCGCCGCTTCGCGCGCGGCCACCGTCGCCTCGCTGGCGAAACAAGCGATTTCACCGGTATCGGAAAAATCCAGCAAGGTGGTCAGCAAGGTCAAGGCGACGACCTGGTTCTCGCCACGCGCGCGCGCCACCGCCAACGCCGTCGTCAATAGCGTGCCGCCGACGCAAAAACCCAGCGCATTGATACGCTCGACGCCGCCAATCGCCTGCACCACCCGTATCGCCGACAACGGTCCGTGTTCGATGTAATCGTCCCAAGTCAGCGTCCCCTGCTCCGCCTGCACATTGCGCCACGACAGCAAAAACACGCGCTGGCCTTGCTCCACCGCATAGCGCACCAAGGAGTTTTCTGGTTGCAGATCGAGGATATAGAACTTGTTGATGCACGGCGGCACGATCAGCAAAGGTCGCCGCGCAATGCTCGCGCCGACTGCCGCGGGCGCATACTCGATCAACTGCATCAACTCGTTCTCATACACCACCGCGCCGGGCGTCGTCGCCAGATTGCGCCCGACGACAAACGCCGTATCGTCCGACAAGGAGATGCTGCCTTTTTCCAAATCGCCGAGCAGATTTTGTAGGCCGCGTCGCAGGCTTTCGCCCTGACTCGCCACCGCCGCCGCGATCAGTTCCGGATTGGTCGCCAGAAAATTGCTCGGCGCCATCGCATCCAGCCATTGCCGCAGCAAGAATCGCCATTGCCTTTTCAGTTGCGGATCGACGCCCAGCAGCGTCTCGGGCAATTGCTGCAAATATTCCGCATTGATCAGATAGACTTGACGTACATAATCGTCGAGCGGACTTTCGCGCCACAGCGGATGACTGAAGCGCCGATCGCCGGGCGGCGTCTTCACCGGTTGCGTCCTGGTGGCGGGATCGTCGCCAGACCTTGACAACAAGCCCTGCCATAGGTCCATCTGTTGTCGCCGCCACCGATCCTGAATGGCGGCGAGCGCCGCCGCATCGACCGTCCAGGGCGACTCGGCAGCCCCTGCGGTAGAGTCGCCAGCCTGCTGCTGCGCGGCGCACGCATCGACCAGCCCCTTGAATGCGGCCTGCCCCGCCGTAAACCACGCGGTGATCGAAGCACGGTAATCAGGGATTGCGGTCATCGTTAGCCCCTCAGGAAGTGACCGATTTTGCAGTGCACAATACGTGCTGTCAATACCATAGTCGCCCTCCTGCCACGATGATCAATCTGACGCTGACGCGCCAAGCCGCATCGCTACGCTTCGGTGGACTTGCGTGGGCAGCGTAGACTTGACGCCATTGTCGGCGCTACGGCTGGGGTTACGGCGTTGATGGGACTATCGCTGGCGGATGCCTGACCCAGCTTTCCAAATTGGGGGGGAATGTGGGAGGAATTTTCATCTTAGACCCCACAATACAAAAAGGCCAGTCCGAAGACTGGCCT
This sequence comes from Rhodocyclaceae bacterium, assembly GCA_035283885.1. GTDB lineage: Bacteria > Pseudomonadota > Gammaproteobacteria > Burkholderiales > Rhodocyclaceae > DATETD01. The sequence goes on along the minus strand of DATETD010000140.1, from coordinate 1,059 downwards.
AAGTGCTTGTTTTTATTGGTCGGGACGGTGGGATTCGAACTCACGACCCCTTGCACCCCATAAAGGTAAAATAATTTCCACCAGCGTCCATTGACATCCAATGTTATAAATTAAATCAATGAGTTATTCCGATATATCTAATTGTCTTTTCCGGTAATTTCCGCTAAAATCCAGCACAAGCCGGCCAAACTGTTGGGCACTTTGTTGGGCACTTTTTAAGGATAATTGGATATGACGAAATTAACGGTCAAGGAGCTTGAGCGTCTAACCCCTGCCGATGTGGGTAAACGACTGACGGATGAGCACTCGCTGTATGGCGTGACAAAGTCCAAAGAGGAAGGAATTTCGGTGCTCTTTCGTTGGCGATACCGCTTTGATGGGAAGTTACGCGATTACACATGCGGCACATGGCCGGCGAAGTCACTCAAGCAAATCCGGGATGCCCGAGACGATGCGCGGCAACTGCTGGCGCAGGGAAAAGACCCTAACGAGGCGAAGAGGATTGAGCAACTTACGGGCAAAGCAGAGCAGGCAGAAGCTGCTGCCGAAGCAGAGGCGCGTATTGCGGAAACTGAAACTCTGAACGCTCGCATCACCGTACTCGGTCTATTCGAGCGGTGGGCATCTGTCGATCTGATCCGGCGCAAGGATGGCGGCAAAGAAATTCGTCGGATGTTCGAAAAGGACGTGTTGCCGACGATTGGCGCGTTGGCCGTCGAGGACGTTCGCAAGGGGCATATAACCGGCGTAACCGATGCGCTGCTCGCTCGCGGTGTGGCGCGCATGGCAAAGCTGATTTTCTCGCTCATTCGCCAGATGTTCCGCTTTGCCGTTGATCGAGACATTATCGAAGCCGACCCCACGGCCAGTATCCGCAAAGCGAAGATCGGCGGAAAAGACGTGGAGCGCGACCGGGTATTGTCGGAGGATGAAATCCGTCAGTTGGCGCGTCAAGTTCCGGACGCCGGTCTTATGCACACAACGGAAGCGGCGATATGGATCGCGTTATCCACCTGCTGTCGAATCGGCGAACTGCTCAATGCACGATGGGAGCATATC
>DATETD010000139.1:0-4183 GCA_035283885.1 Rhodocyclaceae bacterium | reverse complement strand
AAAATCGAATATAAATCGGCTGGCAAACTGCCGCCGCTCGAAGTCCCGCCCGATTTGACCCAGCCCAGCCGCGACGAGCGCTATGTGGTGCCCGACGGCGGCTCGACCAAAGGCTCGGCGACCTTTTCCGCCTATTCCAACGAGCGTTCGGGCCAGCCGCGCACCTCGACGGCGCAGGAGTTGCTGCCGCAGATCGACAAGATGCGCATCGAACGTTCCGGCTCGCAACGCTGGCTGGTGGTGGGTGGCGCGGCGGAGAAGCTGTGGCCGAATATCAAGGACTTCTGGCAAGAACTCGGCTTTTTGGTCAATGTCGAACGTCCCGAAGCTGGGGTGATGGAAACCGATTGGGCGGAAAATCGCGCCAAATTGCCGCAATACATCATCCGCGGCTCGATCGGCAAAATGTTCGACAGCCTGTATTCGACCGCCGAGCGCGATAAATTCCGCACCCGTCTGGAAAAGGGCAGCGAAGCGGGAACGCTCGAAATCTATATCAGCCATCGCGGCATGTACGAGGTGTATGTCAACGAAGGCAAGAGCGAGACCCGCTGGCAACCGCGCGCCGCCGATCCCGAGTTGGAAGCCGAAATGTTGCGCCGCCTAATGGTGCGTCTGGGCGTCGAGGAAACACGCGCAAAAACGATGGTGTCGGCCGAGCAACGTCAGGAGCGCGCCAAATTGTCGCGCGCCGCCGATGGATCGGGAGCGCTATTGCTCGAAGAAGCCTTCGACCGCGCTTGGCGTCGCGTCGGCCTGGCCTTGGATCGCTCCGGCTTTATCGTCGAAGATCGCGACCGCTCCCAAGGACTTTACTATGTGCGCTATGTCGACCTACAAAACGACGACAAAAAGAAAGAGGAAAAAGGCTTCGTTTCGCGCTTGATGTTCTGGAAAGGCGACGACAAAAACAAGCCCGATCAGGCGACTCAATATCGCATCCACCTCGCCGCCAGCGGCAACGCCACCAATGTGCAAGTCCTGACGCGCGAAGGCGGCAGCGATCGGTCGGAAGTCTCCAAGCGCATCCTGAGCTTGCTGCACGATCAGTTGAAATAAGCCGGAACCGCCACGGCGTTCGACTCGCTGCAATCGCAGTCGGATGCCGTGCCGGAGCGCTGCACTTACCGCCCGCATCCGCAAATCAATACGCACAAAAAAAGCCAGCCCACCGCAAAGTGGGCTGGCTTTTTGCCGTTTTCGCCGAAGAAAAATTACTTCTTGGCGGGTTCGGCAGGCGCCGGAGCAGCGGGAGCAGCAGCGCCAGCAGCCGGAGCGGCTGCGTCGGCAGCAGGAGCGGCAGGAGTCGCGGGAGCGGCTTCGGCGGGCTTGGGAGCTTCGGCAGGCTTGACGGTGGTGGGCGGGGCTACAGGCGCAGGCGGGGTAGGTTCCACCGGTTTGCTACAAGCGGAGACTGCTAATGCAAGCAGGGCGGCGACCAGAAGAGAATTTTTCATGCTGGAAATTTCCTTAATATAAAGATAACATACGACTACATGCAACGTTACATATAAACCACATATGGACCACATATGAACTGCATACGTCGAGTATATGACAGAAACGTTTCCGCTCCAATCAAACGACGAATATATCAGTTTTAAGGCCGGTTAGGCAAGCCTTGACGCCATAAACATTCGCACGATCGAGCGGAAAGTTGACAAAAAAACAACAGTTCGCGGCGACGATAGCCCCATAGTTTTTCCTGCGCGCACGCGTCTGCGATGCTTTTCCCGTGTCCGCAAGGTCGTCGTCGCCACTATAATTCGCGCCCTTTCCAAGCTCCGCAGCACCTGCCAGACCATGCCACTAGCCCATATCGAATCGCTGGACCACGAAGGACGCGGCATCGCCCATATCGATGGTAAAGTCATTTTCATCGAAGGCGCGCTCCCCGGCGAAATCGTCGACTACGCCAGTTATCGGCGTAAACCCAGTTATGAGAAAGCGACGATCACGCGGGTCGTCAAAGCCTCCAGTCAACGCGTCGCCCCGGCCTGCCCGCATTTCGGCGTCTGCGGCGGCTGTTCGATGCAGCATCTGCAATTGGTTTCGCAAACCGCCGCCAAACAACGCGTGCTCGAAGACGCTTTCTGGCATATCGGTCGCCTGCGTCCCGATCGCGTCTTTTCCCCGATCGGCGGCGTCGGCTGGGCCTATCGTCAGCGCGCGCGACTTTCGATGCGTCTGGTGGCGAAAAAAGGCGGCATGCTGGTCGGCTTTCATGAAAAATCCAGCAGCTACGTTGCGGTCATGGACTCGTGCGCCATCCTGCCGCCCAAGGTGTCGGCCTTGATTCCGTCCGTCAAAACTTTGATCGCCGCTATGTCGACGCCCGACCGTTTGCCGCAACTGGAAGTCGCCGTCGGCGACCGACAAACCGTCTTGGTGCTGCGCCATCTCGAAGCCTTGACGGCGGACGACGAGCGGCGTTTGCGCGAATTCGCCGATCGCCACGAGATCGTCTGGTATCTCCAGCCCAAGGGGCCGGAGACGGCCTGGCTGTTCTATCCGCCCACGGCCCCGGATCTGACCTATTCGTTGCCGGATTTCGATCTATCGCTACGTTTTGCGCCGACGGAATTCACTCAGGTCAATATCCACGTCAATCGCATGCTGGTGCGCCGCGCGATGGCCTTGCTGCAACCTCGCGTCGGCGAACGCATCGCCGACCTCTTTTGCGGCCTGGGCAATTTCACGCTGCCGATCGCCCGCCACGGCGCCACGGTAGTCGGCATCGAAGGCAGCGCCGCCTTGGTGCAGCGCGCCGCTGAAAACGCTCGCCGCAATGGCTTGGAGAACGATTGCACGTTCGATGTCGCCAATCTGTTCGAAATCGACGAAGCAACGGCGCTCAAGCTGGCGGCGTGCGATAAATGGCTGGTCGATCCGCCGCGCGACGGCGCCTTGGCTCTGGTCAAATCCTTGCCGTCGGTCGCCGAGCTTGAGGCGCGCCACGAGGACGCAACGCGGATAGCGCGGATAGCACCGAAAGCGATCGTCTATGTCTCCTGCAACCCGGCTACGCTCGCGCGCGACGCCGCCGTGCTGGTGCATGAAAAAGGCTACCGACTCTGCGGCGCAGGCATCGTCAGCATGTTCGCCCACACCTCGCATGTGGAGTCGATCGCCTTGTTCGAACGCATCGATTGAAAGCGATCGTCGAGCCGTCTCGCCAGCGCCGACTTTTGCAACTCGGCTCGATTACTGCGCATCCATCATCGGCGGCGCGACTTTGAAGATTTCCTGCAAGGTCGTCAATCCGGCGGCGATCTTGCGGGCGCCGGCGATGCGCAGCGGCTTCACCCCTTCGCGCATCGCTTGATCGCGCAAACTGGCGAGATCGCCCTTACCGCTGGTCATCATCCTCAGCTCATGCGACATCGGCATGATTTCGTAAATTCCGATCCGCCCCAGATACCCGGTCATGCGGCACTCCAGGCAGCCGACCGGGTAGTAAATCTGTTGCGGTCGCGCGGCTTTCCACGGCGCCACCAAGGAACTCCAGGCGGTTTCGTCTTCGGCGCGCATCTCGCCCAAACGCTTGCAATGCGGACATAAGGTGCGCACCAGGCGCTGCGCCATCACGCCCACCACGGTGGCCGCGAGCAAATAGGGCGGTACGCCCAAATCGATCAAACGGGTGATCGCCGAAGGCGCGTCGTTGGTGTGCAAGGTGGTCAGCACCAAATGCCCGGTCAGCGCCGCCTGAATCGCCATATCGGCGGTTTCGAGGTCGCGCACTTCGCCGACCATGATGATATCGGGATCTTGCCGCATCAAGGAGCGGATGCCTTCCGCGAAGCCCATGCCGATATCCGGCAAGACTTGCACCTGATTGAACGCGGGTTCTATCATTTCGATCGGGTCTTCGAGCGTGCAGACATTCACCTCCGGCGTCGCCAATTGCCGTAAGGTGGAATACAAGGTCACGGTCTTGCCGCTACCGGTCGGTCCCGTCACGAGGATGATTCCGTTGGGTTGCGCCGAGATCGCGCGCCATAAGCCCACTTCTTCGGCGCCGAAACCCAGTTCGGAAAAATCGCGCATCAGCACGTCGGGATCGAAGATACGCATCACCATTTTTTCGCCGAAAGCCGTCGGCAAGGTCGATAGGCGCAACTCCACTTCCTGACCTTGGGGCGTCAGGGTTTTGATGCGCCCGTCTTGCGGACGCCGCCGC
>DATETD010000138.1:0-3178 GCA_035283885.1 Rhodocyclaceae bacterium | reverse complement strand
GACGCGCGGTGAATGCGGCGGCGGGGCGCTTGGTTTGTCATCTCGACGGCGACGAATTCGGCGTTTTCATCAGCTCCGGCGTCAGTCAAAAACGCGCCACGCGACTGGCCGAACTGTTGCTCGGCGAATTGACCCAGCCCTACAGGGTCAACGGCGGGGTCAACGGCGCGGCGAACGGCGGCGCACCGGAGCGCCAGGAAGTCCATCTGGGTGCGGCAGTCGGCATCGCTCTATATCCATTGCATAGTACGACGGTCGCCGGCATCATACAGCAGGCCGATGCCGCACTCAAAGTGGCGCGCGGCGAAGACGGCAGCAGCTATCATTTCGCCAGCGCCGAACTGACCGAAGCGACGCGCCGCCGCGTCAATCTCGAAACCCGGCTGCGCAACGCCATCGCCGAACGGCAATTGCTGGTGTATTACCAGCCGCAAATCGACATTCGTCATGGTCATCTGATCGGCGCCGAAGCCTTGGTGCGCTGGCGCGACCCCGTCGCCGGCCTAGTCTCGCCGGCGCAATTCATCCCGATCGCCGAAGAAAGCGGCCTGATCGTCGATATCGGTCGCTGGGTGCTCGAAGAAACCTGCCGCCAAGGCGCCGCTTGGCGCGCCGCCGGCCTGCCGCCCTTGGTGCTGGCGGTGAATGTCGCCGCGCGCCAGCTTTACTCCGGCGATCTGGTCAAAGACGTGCAAGAAAGCCTCGCGCGCACCGGCTTCTCCGAAACCCAGCTCGAACTCGAACTGACCGAATCGACGCTGATGGAGGATACGGGCGAGCTGATGCACCGGCTCGAACGACTGCGCGCCTGCGGCGTGGAACTCGCCATCGACGACTTCGGCACCGGCTATTCCTCGCTCTCCTATCTGCAACGCTTCCCGGCGACGAAACTCAAAATCGATAAATGCTTCATCGACGATCTGGCGCACCAAGCCGCCAGCCGCCAAATCGTCGCCGCCATCGTCGCGCTCGGCCATGCGATGAAACTCGACGTACTCGCCGAAGGCGTCGAATCGGCGGAGCAACTCGAATGGCTGGAACGTCTGGGCGTGGATAGCTGGCAAGGTTATCTATGCAGCAAACCGCTGCCTGCGGCGGAGTTTGAGGAGCTGCTGAAAAGTCGGCGCTGACGGGACGGATGGGGGAGGGTTATCACGCGGGTCGGCGCTTGGCGGCGGATAATTCTTTTTGGATTTTACGGCGGTCGAACTATTTTTCGAAAAATCGCTGCGGGGTATTGATTTTGTTTTTGCTTACTGTATTGTTCTGGGCGGCGGTGTTGAGTGGGATGGGTGGGGCATTTCGGATTGCGGTCGATGGATTTTCGGCTTGCGGCATGGAACGATTGTCGGCGATTCCATGGGTTAGGGTTTTGTTGGGTTGGGTATACGCCTGTATGCGCCGAGATATACACCTCTCGGTATGGCTTGGGTAATTGAATAGCATTGGCAAGGGGTGTTGCGAAGTGCAATTTACTGTACGATTTTTATGAAATTTATATTAAACAATGAGCTACGTATTCATGTGCCGGGATATACACACGTGGCGAACTCGGTATGCACCGTTTGAGGTGTCTACATCACATTGGGCATCTTTAGTGGCGCAATGATCGCCTTCCATTATCAGTCGAAACTAATAGAGGAATTTCTATGCATTACGTTTACATGGACAACTTTCGTGGATTTCGCGAAACACTAATCCCTCTGAGAAAAACGAATTTTCTCGTCGGCGAGAACAGTACAGGAAAGAGTTCATTTCTTTCACTTTTGTACCTCGTATCTCGCCCGCCTTTCTGGTTCTATCCTGAATTCTCAATACAAGAGGAACTAGAGCTTGGCGGTTTCAGCGACATTGTTTCGGCATGGGCGGAAGACAAATCCAGCTTTAAGGTTGGCGTTGTCTTTACTAGAAAAGACAAATCTGGACGCACTGAGTTAGCTTTCAGCATTCACACATTTGCTGAAAAGGACGGCACACCGCAGCTAGTTGAGAATACTCAGCTTCGCGCCAACAAACTCACCGCCCTCGTTTTTGAGTCAAAAAGAACGAAATATCGTACGTTGAAATCTAATACCCTATTTGAATCGGAAGACGAAGCCATCGCCGAGTTTGTAAGGTTGTCACATACCGAGATTGGCTCGACTCAAGGATTGAAGGCGTTCCCCCGTGGCATTCCTTCCGAGCCGCCACTGCCTGTTGCTTTGTCAATTCTGCAAAGCCTTGAGAGTGGAGAAAAGGTTGTAAAAAATGAGTTCAAAGCAGAGATACCAATCGCGCTGGATATGACGTGGGTCGCGCCGATTCGGACGAAGCCAAGACGAATTTACGACGGAATGAAGCGCAGCTATTCGCCAGAGGGAGAGCACATCCCCCTTTTACTGCGCAAGTCACTGCGATCCACATCGAAGTCCGAAAAATTTGCTGATAGCCTTGCCGCGTTCGGTAATGCAAGTGGTCTATTTGAAACAGTCGTCGCGCATTCCTTTGGACGCGGAAACCAAACCCCGTTTGAGCTACTTATCAAGTTCAAGGGTGCGGAACTAAACATTAATAATGTAGGCTACGGAGTCTCACAGGCGTTGCCTCTTGTCGTTGAGTTCCTGACCTCCGAGAAGAACGGGACTTTTGCAGTGCAGCAACCTGAAGTGCACCTTCACCCTAAAGCACAAGCGGCCCTTGGAGGACTAATTTTCCAACTAGCAGCAGAGCGAAAGCACGCATTTTTTATAGAGACACATTCTGACTACTTAATTGACAGATACCGCTTGTCGATGCGTAACGAACCCAAACCTCCGGACTCACAAGTCGTTTTCTTTGTCAGAACGCCCAAAGGTAACGAAGCTCATATTCTGCCTATTTCTGCCGATGGGCTTTATCCGAGTGAGCAACCAAATGAATTCCGCGACTTCTTCATCAAAGAAGAAATGAGTCTCTTGGACATCTGACAATGTGTATTGTAATCGACATAAATGTACTCTCAATGGTCTTCAACGAATCGAATGAACGTCATGCTGAATTCGTTGCAGTAAGAGAATGGATTGACGCGCGCAAAGGATATTTGGTGTTTGGAGGAACTACATACAAAGCCGAGTTGGCAAAGGCAATCCGGTATTTTCGTCTTGTGCGGCTTCTTTACGATGGAGGGAAAGCGATTTCAATCCTAGATGCCGTAGTAGAT
>DATETD010000137.1:0-3180 GCA_035283885.1 Rhodocyclaceae bacterium | reverse complement strand
TTTCGATCTGTTCGTCGCGCATTGTCATCCGTGATGAAGTTGTACCTGAACCCCATGTCCATCGACATCAGAGTACTGTGACCGCCACTTTCATGCTCATGATTAGCATTGTAACCGGGTGGACTTGTCAAGCCATTGATTTTTATGTCACTAGTCACCAGAACGTTGGCTTGGTCTTGAGCAGGAAATACGCTAAAATTGTCCTGCGACTGTCGCCATGCCAACAGCCAGTCATAGACCCAACTACTTGAGTAAGCCTCAATCGTTCCCGCGCCATTGCGGAAACGATTGATTATGGTTGCCGTATCAGGAGGCCGAGGAACAGGCAACGCACTATAGATATCAATCATGTGGGGTGCATTGAAAGCATTGAGCCAGTTCAGATTGCCATTGTCTTGATCATTATTCGTTGGCGTTACAGTCTTAGCTGGTTGAGAATTGGTAGCTTCATATCCTGATCCACCTGGTGTGTAAGCAGCACTAGTGTAATGGGTTGCGGAGTAGAAACCTCTCAGTGCTGTAGTCTCCACGTCGCCCCAATTACCATCGACTTCAAATTCTTTGATCTGATTATTGTGTGTCTTCTCAAAACTCGAGAACCCCAAATACTTCAACCGCTGCTCCACCCGCCAAACATCCAGCGTTTGAGCTGCGGTAAGCTTCGTCGCTGCAGGGCGAATCTTTACAGCATCGCTCAAATCGAACTTCGAATACCCCGGATTATTCAAATCCCGATCCCCAAAAAACACTCTACCTTCCGCCGATCCGAAATCCGAGACCGTGAACGTCAAGCTTAAATCCTTAACGATATAAACGAGTTCATAATCGCCATCGGCCACCCTAATTGTTATATCACCTAAATAAATAGTGATCTTTTTATCCGGCAAGCGCTCGCCATTGCGCAGTGCCCTCATTTCGAAATTATCCAGACTCGGCGCTAAAAAGAATACCCACGTATCTTCAAACTTCGCTGACTGATACTCCTTTGCGCTCGCTGCACAGATAGCTGGGCCTTTATTATCGGGATTCGTCGACATAATCGTGCCGTTGGCATTTGTGATGATTTTTTCTTCAGCAAATTGACCCGAATTGCCAGCAGTGCTATAGCCTTCGACCCTAATTGTCTTCTCATTGACCCCAGTAATCACCGTCGCATTCTCAAACATGGGCTCGCCATACGTGATGAACTTGCGGATATCGATCTTCAATACATCGCCATAATGCACGAACGGAAACGGAGTCTGGGGCTTCTCGTCGTCCGTCTCCATCATCAGATTCCGCGCCCCTGAATTATCGACCGCCGTCTGCTCGGGCTCGATATTCAATCCCCGACTCCGCCCCATGCCATACACCCAGCCCGAAGCGAATTTTCCGCTGACGTCCAGGTCGTATTTGGTCGGCGTTACCACGCGTTTTTCGCTGGTGCCGACTCTCTCGAGGTCGATCGGCAAGGGACGCCATGTGTTCTGCTTGACGATGGAATTCTTTTCGGCAGCGGCGAGCAAGGTGTCCACGTCCCAGACCAGCAAACCGCTGACCGGCGGTTTGTCGTCTTTTTCGAGAATCACCGGCCAATAGCGAATGTCCGCCCAGAGCTTCTTGCCGTCGGCGGACACTTGGAGGTGGGTGTAGCTGGCGGCGATGACCGGCGTGGTCGACCCCAGGTATTCGGGTTTGAGGCCGAACGGGTCTTTGACGATGCCGATCTTGCCGCCGGCGGCTTTGCCGCCCAGTGCGTCAACGTAGTAGCCGGGATCGGCGATATCCAAATAATGATCGGCCACCAGCGCATAGTCGACGCCTTTGTGGTTAACGAGGATCGGCGATTCGGCGCGCTGGATGGATTGCAAGTATTTACCCTGATAGCGATCTTTGGGCTTCAACGCACCGAACATTTTTATTTGCGCGAACACTGGCGGCTGAGAGGCGAACGCACCCTGATCGTCGACATCCACCGTCACCGTCGCCAGTCCGGCGTTGAGGTCCTGAACGTCGCTCAATAAAAAGCGTAGGGTGCTCTTGGTTTTACCGTCGGCCAGCGGGGTGGTGGTGACGCCGGCCGACGCGATCGTTTGCGGCCCCTTGCCTTGATCTAACGGGAAGTTGACCTTGACCCACGCGTTTTCGCGCGAGGCGTCGAGTCGGCCTTTATCGGTCGCTGCATCGATGTCGACGATAAAGACATTGCCGCCCTGCGTGTTGCGCGGATCCGAACTTAAGAGATTCAGGTGTCGAGTACTGGCCGTGACGGCAAGATACAGGTGATCCGCTTGCGTGATGGCGAGATCGGAATAGCCGAACGGCGCGTTGTCGCCGCTGACGTCCGAGGGCAGCGTGATCGTCTGGTACTGCATAAACTCCGGGCTGAACGGATCGATATTGACGCGCAACAACCGGTTGGGATTCGGGGTGGGCACGTTGGGGGTGGCGCTGCCGGTGTTGCCGCCTTCGGCCACATAGAGCCAATCGCCGGCGACGGCCAGGCTGCGCAGGTTGTTTGTGCCGACGGAAAGGGTTTTGACCATCATGAGCGAGGTAGTGTCCATGACATGGATGTTGCCTTCGTTGCCGGCGATGAACATCAACCGATGGTCGATACTGAACGCGATCAGGTCGGTTTTAGCGATGCGGCGGAGGGAGGTCGGTTTGCCGTCGGCGTCGAGGTAGCCGAGTTCTTTGATACGCGCCTCGTTGCGGTAAATCTGCAACGTGTCGGCCAGGGCGACAGCTTCGAAGTCCACTTGCGGATCGAGCAGCGTGGCGGCGGAGTCGCCGTTGCCTTCCCATTGGGCGGGGAGCGTCGTGTCGAGTTGCGTATTGACGAGTCGCTGGACGGTGATGCTGTGGAAACCCAACGCAATGCCTTTGGGAACGGCGAAATCGACTTTCATCGTCGTTTCCGGCTTTTGGGTTTTTTCGTTGATCGGTACCGGCACGAGGGTTTTGACGACCGTCGTGGCGAATAGGCCGCTCTTTTCGGTGGGGTTGTCGATCGCGGCGACGAGCGAAATGTTGAAGGCGCAGGGTAAGGCGTGCTCGGCGTCGCCCGTCGGCGGCGCCAGCTTGTCGAGCGTCAGGCGCACTTGGCCGGAAGGGAGCAGTTCGACCGCACTGATTTGCGGCGCTGAGGGGGCGTTCGCTGCGGCGGACGCCGGCGGAATCGTTAGGGTGATCGTGGTG
>DATETD010000136.1:0-6299 GCA_035283885.1 Rhodocyclaceae bacterium | reverse complement strand
CAAGAAGCTCCCTTGGCGGCGCACTCGCGCCAAATCGACCGCCTCGCCGGCCACTGGTTGTTGGTCGGCGCAGGCGACTTGGCGTCCTCGTTGGCCGCGCGACTGCAAGCCGCCGGAGCGAGCGTCGCTGTCGCTATACCTGAAAAACCCCCAGCCACTGGCGGCGTATTAACGGTCGATTGCTCCTCCTCGGCGGGTTGGGACGCCGTGCTCGATACGCTCGCCGCGCAAGGAAAATCTCCGGAGCATATCGTCTATCTAGGGCTGCTGACCACGGAAACCGATGACGATCGCTTGCTCGATCGCGGCTTTTACGCTATCACCGCGCTCGGTCAAGCCCTGGGGCGGCGTATGTTCTCCGAGTCGATGGCGATTACCGTCGTCGCCGACGCCTTATTCCCGCTGGGCGAATCCGCCGTCGCGCCGGCTAAAGCGGCCGTACTCGGGCCGCTGCGCGTGATGCCACAGGAGTATCCGAACCTGCGCTGCCGCGCGCTCGATATCGGCGCGCCGCCTGCGATGGCTTGGCAGCGCGAACGTCTGCTCGACGGCTTGATGGCGGAATGGCAGGCCGACGATCGCGCCGTGGCTTTGCGCCGCGGCAAACGCTATGTCGAACGCTTCGAACCGTTCCCGCTACCTGCGATTGCCGCCCAAGCCCCATCGGGATTGCGCGCCGACGGCGTGTATCTGATTACCGGCGGTTTGGGGAATATCGGCTTGGCCTTGGCGCGCCTGATCCATCGCCATGCGCCCGACGCGAAATTGATATTGACTACGCGCCAAGAATGGTCGGATGCTGGAACAGGCGAGCGTGCGCGCCAAGTGCAGGCATTGCGCGCGCAAGGCGCCACGGTGCGCGTCGCCCGTGTCGACGTGGCCGACGAAAGCGCCATGGCCGCGCTGATCGGCGAAATCGAACGCGACTATGGCGGATTGCATGGCGTCATCCATGCCGCCGGATTGGTCGGCGAGGCCTCGTTCGCCACGGTCGGCGAAAGCACGCGCAGCTTCTGCGCCGCGCAGTTGGCGCCCAAACTCAAAGGCGCGCGCGTACTCGAAAAGGTGCTAGGCGACCGTCCCTTGGACTTTTGCCTGCTGTGCTCCTCGCTGTCGCCGATCCTGGGCGGCTTGGGCTTTACCGGCTATGCCGCCGCCAATGCCTGTCTCGACGCCTTCGCGCTCGATCACAACCGCCGCCATCCGACGCGCTGGTTAGGCGTCAATTGGGAAGGCTGGCGCTTCGAAGAAGAAGCCGGGGCAACGGCAGGGGCCGGGGCTGGCGTCGCGGAATTGGGCCTCACGGCGGACGAGGGCGGCGACGCCTTCTTGCGCATCCTCGCCGCAAAGGATTGCGAACGCATCGTCCTCTCCACCGGCGATCTGACGCCGCGGATTCGTCAGTGGGTCGATCTAACGCCCGCCGCCGAGACCGTCTCTACATCCGCCCAGCATGCGCGCCCGGCCACCTTGGGCGACTATGTCGCGCCCGGCAACGCCACCGAGGAAGAAGTCGCCCGGCTGTGGCAACGCCTGTTGGGCATCGACGGGATTAGTATCCACGACAGCTTCTTCGAACTCGGCGGCAATTCGCTGCTGCTGACTCAATTGCTGGCGCAGTTGCGCAAGACCTTCCGTCTGGAGCTTTCCTTGGCCTCGCTGTTCGAACGACCGACGATCGCCGATACGGCGGCGCTGATCGAGGCGACGCGCGCGCAGCGGGATGCGGCGGTAGTGGCGGACGAGGATCGGGACGAGGGGGAGATTTAAGCTAAATTTCTCTATTTATCCGCAGATTTCGCAGATTCGCGCAGGTAGCGGACGTCTATCGCCCGATCCTGCGCCGCCTGCAACGCGCGATTGCCGAAGAAGAGGTGGTGTATGCGATGGACGTAGAAGATGAAATCCTCGAGGAAATGCAGGAACTGGAAAGGAAAATCGAGCAGGAACGGACGGAAAAAGAGCATGCCTTAGCCGAGAAGGAACGTGCGCTGGCCGAGAATGAACGGCTCTTGAAGTTGTTGAAGCAAGCAGGCGTCGATTATTCAGGATAAGCGCCGTTGCGGGCCATTCGAAAGTCGGCGCTGGCGAGACGGCGCGCAAACGATAGCCGACACGCCACAGACAGTCGCTTCTCAAATAAATAGACCTCATCACCCCGGAGCCAACCATGCAAATCGCCAACCCGATCTACGATGTCGTATTCAAGTATCTGATGGAAGACGCCCAAGTGGCGAAACTGATGCTGTCGACGCTGTTGGGCGAGGAAATTACCGAACTGCGCTTCAGCCCGCAGGAGCATACGACGGAGATTCCCGCGCGCAATCTGACGGTGTATCGCATCGACTTTGCGGCCACGATCCGCAACCCGCAGGGCGACTACCGCCAAGTGCTGATCGAAATCCAGAAAGCCAAGCTCGACACCGACATCATGCGCTTTCGCCGCTATCTGGGCAGCCAATACAAAGACCCCAAAAATATCGAACCGACGCCGACGGGACTCGAACATCCCGTGCGCAAGAAGGCCTTGCCGATCGTGACGATTTACTTTCTGGGCCACGCCTTGGCGCACACGGACGCCGCCGTGATCCGCGTTTCGCGCGAATGCCGCGACTTGGTGACGGGCGAGGCGCTGAAAGAAAAGGAATATTTCATCGAAAGCCTGACGCACGACAGCTACATTATCCAGATACCGCATTTGCATCCGGAGCGCCGCAGCGAACTGGAACAGATGTTGCAAGTTTTCGACCAGAAGAACAGTCACGACGACAAGCATTTGTTGGAGATCGACGAAAGCCAAGTGCCTGAAATCTACCGCCCGATTCTGCGCCGCTTGCAACGCGCCATCGCCGAAAAAGACGTGGCGTATGCGATGGACGTAGAGGATGAAATTCTGGCGGACTTGCAGGAACTGGAAAGAGAAGTTGAAAAGGCGCAGGCGCACGCTGAAAAGGCGCAGGCGCAAGCCGAAAAGGCTCAGGCGGAGAAGGAGCGCGAGCGGACAGAGAAAGAGCATGCGCTCGCCGAAAAGGAGTGGGAGCGGGCTGAAAAAGAGCGGGAGCGTGCCGCGAAGGAACATGCGCTCGCCGAAAAAGAACGGCTGCTGACGTTGTTGAAACAAGCAGGTATCGATTTAGACTGAGAGCGGCCAAGCACGCGTAGCTTGGGCTGGGTCTCATCAAGCCAAACACTAGACATACGACGATATGCTTTTTTGAAGCGATATTGCAACCAACTATCGTTGCGGTAAGCCGTAAGTAAATCATGCCATCCGTCCCGTCAGCGCCGACTTTCTTAATCAAGCTGCTGCGCCTGTTCGTCATCGCCTATCTGATCGTAATCGGAGGAATCCTGATGTTCCAGGACAATTTGCTGTACTTTCCCGCGAAGGTCTCGCTGGCGGAGATGAGCGGTTCGGGCTTGACGCCTTGGCCGAGCGCGCAGGATTTCCGTGGCTGGTTGGCCGAGCCTCGGGGGACGGCGCGCGCTACGGTCGTGTTGTTTCACGGCAATGCGGGTCATGCGGGCGATAGGCGATATTATGCGGAAGAACTGACTCGTTTAGGATTCCGCACGCTACTCGCCGAATATCCGGCGTATGGCCCGCGCGACGGCAAGCTCGGCGAGGCCAGTTTCGTCGCCGACGCCGAGCAGACCCTTGCTCTGGCGCATCGCCGTTTCGGCGCACCGCTGCTGGTGGCCGGCGAATCCTTGGGGGCGGGCGTGGCGGCGGCAGCGGCGGGGCGGCAGCGCGACATACTCGCCGGGCTGATGCTGATTACCCCGTGGGATTCGCTCGAAAGCGTCGCCGCGCATCACTACCCCTGGTTGCCGGTGAAAATGCTGATGCGCGACCGCTACGATAGCGTGCAAAATCTGCGCTCCTTCGGCCATCCGATACACGTCGTCATCGCCGAACGGGATACTATCGTGCCGGCGCGTTTCGGTCAGGCGCTGTTCGACTCCTTAGCTCCGCCGAAAAAGCTGTCGCTCTTGCTTGGCGCGGAACATAACGATTGGATCGGATATGCGGATGAAGCATGGTGGCGCGAGGCGATGGGGTATTTATTGCGCGAAATCGAACCGACTGCGCTGTCCAAATAAGGCATTCAAAAGTCGGCGCTGGCGAGACGGATCGAGTGCTGCGCTACTGCAAGCCCAAGCGCCATAGCGAAGTGACTTCCGCCGCACGCGCCGCGTGCAGCGGGTCTGTGGGGTCGGCGACTTTGGGGTGGCGCGGACGTTTATCGATCCGGCCTTTGAGCTGCAAACCGGCAGCGTCTATCCACGCCGGCAACTCGGCGCGGCTGCGCAAACCGAGATGTTCGGCCAGATCGGACAAAATCAACCAGGCTTCGCCTTCGGGCGTCAAATGCGCCGCGAGGCCGCTTAGAAAACCGCGCAGCATGCGGCTGTCGGGGTCGTAAATCGCCTGTTCGACGGTCGAACTCGGATGCGCCGGCAACCAGGGCGGATTGCAGACGATCAGCGCCGCGCGTTGCGGCGGGAATAAATCGATTTGCAGCAGTTCGACCTGCGCTTGCCAGCCCAGGCGCTGTAAATTGTCGGCGGCGCAGGCGAGGGCGCGCGGGTCTATATCGGTGGCGATAATCCGCCTCACGCCGCGCTGCGCCAGCACGGCGCTGAGTACGCCGCTGCCGACGCCGATATCGAAGGCCAGCGCAATATCTCCCGGCGGCAAGGGCGCTTCGGCTACCAGATCGACATATTCGCCGCGCACTGGCGAGAATACGCCGTAATGCGGATGGATAGACGCGCCCAGCGCGGGAATCGGCGCGCCTTTCTTGCGCCACTCATGCGCGCCTATCAGTCCCAATAGTTCGCGCAGCGAAGCGACATACGCTTCCGTACTCGGTCCATACGCATCGCAGCAGGCTTGCGCCACATCCGGCGCGCGCCGCAACGGCACGATATGCCCGGCGGAAAACGGCAGCAGCAGCATCCCCAGCATGCGCGCACGTTGCGCGACGCGCTGCCGATGCGCCTCGAACGCCTCGCGCGGCGTTGGCGACGGCGCTTTGCCGCTACGGCGCGATTTTTGAGTTCCGGCGCGGCGCATCATCGCTTGCAATAACTGGCGCGCATTGTTGAAGTCGCCGCGCCACAGCAAGGCCGTGCCGGCGCACGCCAGCCGATAGGCCGCATCGGCGCTCAAGGTATCGTCGACGACGCGCAGCTTCTGCGGCGGCGGCGAACCGTTCTCGGAACGCCAAAGCGCGCGCTGCTCGACGCCGTTTTCGATCCAGCTCAGGTACTCGGCATTCATTGGCTGCGGTTGCGCTTATACCGTTTATACCCGCAGCAAGGCGATTTTCAACGGCGGTTGGCCGTCGCTGCTCGGGAAATCCTCTTCCGGCGTCAGCCATTCGTGGCTCAGAATCGGTCGACCGGCCTTGGCGGCGCAGCGTTGCAATTGGTCGAGCCAAGAATCGCGCTTGACCTCGGCGACATTGTTGGTGCATATCATCATGCCGTTTTCGGCGACGCATTGCAGGGCCGGTTTGAAAACGGAAGCATAATCGTTGACGAGGTCGACCACGCCGAACGGACTCTTGGCGTAGCGCGGCGGATCGAGGAACACCACGTCGAACAGATGCGGCTCCAATTTCGGAAACGGCGGCATGCGCTTGCCGCGCACGCGCTCGGCTTGGCCGATGCCCGAATATTGGCGCATCGCGGCGAAGGCGTCGCATTTGACGAAACGCGGGCGTATCTTCAGCTCGTTGAGTCGCGCGTTTTCGCGCCCGACATGCAGGCTGGACTCGGCGAAGTCGACATTGACGACAAAACTCGCGCCGGATTTCGCCGCCGCGACGCCGACGCCGCAGGTGTAGGCGAACAGATTCAGCAAGGATTTGCCGGGAATTTCCCGCATCAGGCGACGGCGCGCGACGCGCAAGTCGAGAAATAGCCAGGGGTCTTGCCCGGTATGACGTCCTTGAATGCGGTAGGCAACGCCGATCTCGCGAATCTCGCGCGACGCCATCGCCGCTTCAAGTTGCTCGGGCGGCAAAGGATTGACGATGCGCGAATTGGCGTGGCTGCGGTCGTTGTACAGCACGGTCGCGGCGGGGAATTTGCGGCGATAAAATGCCTCCAGCAGCGCCAAGGCGTCGGGCGAGAGCGGGCTATGGAAGCTCTGCGCCAACAGTAAATCGCCATAGCGGTCGACGCACAGACCGGGATGGCCTTCGACGCTGCCGTGGAATAGTCGATACGCATCGGTGTTTTCGGCATGCAGACGCTGCATCAGCGCCGCGCGCGCATCGAACGCCGCG
>DATETD010000135.1:0-2008 GCA_035283885.1 Rhodocyclaceae bacterium | reverse complement strand
TGGAAGGAACGGATATGCTGGAAACGAATATCGACCGCTGGAAGGCGCAGGCGATTGCGGAAGGCGTGTTGTTGGGCGAGCAGCGGGGTGAGCAGCGGGGCGAGCAAGCGGCCAAAAGATCGCTGCTGCTGCGCACCGTGTCCCGGCGCTTCAAACAGATCCCGGACGCCATTCGGCAGCGGATCGAGCAAGCGCCGGTCGAACAAATCGACGACTGGTTCGACCGAGCCGTCGATGCGCCGAGCTTGGAGGAGGTTTTCGGTACAGACGACGTGCGCCATTGAGCGAACGCCGTCCCGTCAGCGCCGACTTTTTGTTCGTTCTCCGAACGAGTTCTTGGCCGGCATGGGTCGGACGCATGGCGGGCGTGAGTCGACGCAGAAAAGAACATGCCAGTTAGGCTGACGTTGAGGCGCATCGGGCATAATCGCTAGCCGAACCCATATTCCGTTATCGATCATCGAGGAGAACGCTCCATGTCACACGCTATTCGCTTCCACACCGTCGGCGGGCCGGATGTCCTGCATTGGGAAAAAGTCGGCGTCGGCGCGACGGATACGCTCGCGCCGCATGAAGCACGCGTACGTCACCACGCGATCGGCGTCAATTACATCGACATCTATCATCGCACCGGACTGTATCCGACGCCGCTGCCTTCCGGCATCGGCCTGGAAGCGGCGGGCGTGGTCGAAGCCGTCGGCGACGCCGTGAGCGAAGTGCAGGTCGGCGACCGCGTCGCCTATGCCGGCGGTCCGCTCGGCGCTTACGCCGAAGTACGCGCCATTGCCGCCGACCGCTTGGTCAAGCTCCCCGATAGCATCGATTTCGCCACGGCGGCGGCGACGATGCTCAAGGGTTTGACGGTGCAATACCTGTTGCGCCGCACCTACCGCGTACAGCGTGGCGATACGCTGCTGGTGCATGCGGCGGCGGGCGGCGTCGGTTCGATGCTATGTCAATGGGCCAAGACGCTAGGCGCCACGGTGATCGGCATCGTCGGCTCGGCGCACAAGGCCGAACTCGCCCTCGCCCATGGCTGCGACCACGTCGTCCTCGGCGCGCCAAGCGACTGGGTCGCACAGGTCAAAGCATTGACGCAAGGGCGCGGCGTGCGCGTGGCGTACGATTCGGTCGGCAAGGACACCTTCATGGGTTCGCTCGATTGCCTGCAACCGCTGGGCATGATGGTCTCGTTCGGCAACGCCTCCGGCCCCGTGCCGCCGTTCGATCTCGGCGAACTCGCGCGACGCGGCTCCTTGTTCGTCACGCGCCCCTCGCTAATGACCTACACCGCGCAACGCAGCGATCTATTGGCGATGAGCGCCGAACTGTTCGAACTGGTCGCCGGCGGCCAGCTTAAGGTCGATATTCGCCAACAATACGCCTTACGCGACGCCGCGCTGGCGCAGACCGAACTGGAAGCGCGCAAGACGACCGGGGCGACTATTCTTTTGCCGTAGTTGCCGTAACGATCGCAACAGCCGTCTCGCCAGAGCCGACTTTTACGATTTAACCGCCCGTCGTCCGATACTCCGCCACGCGCGCTTTAATTCCTTGTTTGACTTCGGCTTCGCCGCGCATCGGCGTCGCCAGCCAGGCTTCCAACTCCGCCAACCAGGCCGTATCCGGCGGCGGGGTGGGTTTGGCGATGCGTAGCTTCGGATGCGGCGTCGGCAGCGTCGCTTCGCCGTCGGCGAGCAGTTCTTCGTAGAGCTTTTCGCCGGGACGCAAGCCGGTGTATTCGATCTTGATTTCGTCCTCGGTAAAGCCCGAGAGGCGGATCAGATCGCGCGCGAGGTCGACGATCTTCACGGGTTCGCCCATATCCAGGACGAAAATCTCGCCGCCTTCGCCTTGCCGACTGGCCATCAGGCCCGCTTGCAGCACCAATTGCACCGCTTCGGGAATCAGCATGAAATAGCGAATGATGTCGGGATGGGTTACGGTCACCGGCCCGCCTTGGGCGATTTGCTCGCGAAAGCGCGGAATCACGCTGCCCGACGAACCC
>DATETD010000134.1:0-18112 GCA_035283885.1 Rhodocyclaceae bacterium | reverse complement strand
TATACAGACCGATCCCCGACCCGCCGCTACCCAGCCGCGCCATATAGAAGGGATCGAAAATATTCCGCAAACGATTCGAGGCAATTCCTTTGCCGCTATCGCTGAAGCTCAGCGTATACCAATCGTCGTTCAAGGGCGTCGCCGCAATCCGGATCACGCCGCTCGACGGCGGTTCGAAGGCGTGCCGAATCGCGTTGGAAAACAAATGGGAGACGATCTGATCGATGGCGCCGGGATAACTTTCGATCTGCAACGAGGGATCGATGACGATATCCACCCGGTAGGTCTCCTGCTTCGCATTCAGCAAAAAGGTCATCACGGCGTCGCGCACCGCCTCATCGAGATTGAATAGCCGCCGCCTATCGTTGAACTGATCGACCGCCACCTGTTTGAATTGCTGGATCAACTCGCCGGCGCGGCGCAGATTGCGTATCAACATTTCGCCGCCGTCGATCACGCCGCTGACGAATTTGGTGAATTCGCTACGACTCAAATGACCGCCCTCCGAACGCTGTTGAATATTTCGCGCTTCGGAACATAGCGTGCTGGACGACAACAACGCATTGCCGATCGGGGTATTCAACTCATGGGCGACGCCGGCCACCAAGGCTCCCAAACCCGCCAACTTGGCCGAACGAATCAAGCGCCCTTGAGTGCGTTTAAGCGTCGCCAAGGCATCCGACAGATTTCCGTTCGCGGCGGCCAGCGCCGCTTCGGCTTGACGACGCTCTTCAAGCTCGTGCTGCAACACTTCGTTTTGCGCCGCCAAGCGGCGACGCGCATCCACCAACGCCAGATGCGTATTGATGCGCACCAGCACCTCGGCCACCTGAATCGGCTTGGTGACGTAATCGACGCCGCCGGCGGCGAAGCCGGCGACCTTATCGTCGGTTTCCGCCAAAGCCGTCATGAAAATGACCGGAATATCGCGCGTATCGGCTTCCGCCTTCAAACGGCGGCAGGTCTCGAAACCGTCGATGCCCGGCATCATGACGTCGAGCAGGATCAGATCGGGCTGCACGCGCTGCGCCCGCCGGATGCCGTCTTCGCCGTTTTGCGCGATCGCCACATCGAAGCCATTGTCTTCGAGATGCGCGGCAATCACCCCCAAATTGGCCGGCGTATCGTCGACGATCAAGACGGTGCTTGTCGTTTCCGCAGAAGGTTCGCTCATCGTATTATGCCTCGTTCAAATACTTTTCGATTAATTCCTGAATTTCCTGCGACTGGAAGCCCCGCGCCAGCAAGCGCAGTTTGTCGGTAAACGGTCGATACGCCGGATTCAGACTATCCAAATGATCCGCGCGCTTGCGAATACGTCCCATATTGCCATCGAGCGCCAGATCGTGCAGAATTTTCAATTCGTCCGGTGGCGGCGCCGCCAAGGACATCGAGGACGCTGCGTCATCCTTGCCCTTGCTCTTACCCTTCTCGTGCGCCGACTCCACCGCAACGACGGATTCTTCATAGATCCATGTTAATTTCAAGAACTCGGCGATCGTCGCGAGCAGTCGACGTTCGTCGAGGGGCTTGGATAAGAACGCATCCGCGCCAGCGGCAAGCGCCGCCGCGCGATCTTCCGCGCGAAACGTCGCCGAAATGGCGATCACCGGCAGCCCGGAAAACGCCTCGATCCGGCGCAATTGCCGGGTGGCCTCCAACCCATCCATCACCGGCATCGTGACGTCGGTCAGCACCATATCCGGACGGAGCTTTTGCGTCTGATCGAGCAACTCCTGCCCGTTGGTCGCCTCATGATAATCGAAGCCCAGCCCTCCCAGCAATGCAATCAGCACGGCGCGATTGGCGGCGACGTCGTCGACGATCAATAGGCGCCGCCGCGCCCCGGTATATCCAATAACCATTTTTTCGTCGATGATGTCGACTTGGGCGGCGCTTTCCCCGCTCACCACCGGCAACGCGATTTCAAACCAAAAGAGACTGCCCTCGCCCAGGGTGCTGTCGATATGGATATCGCCGCGCATCAAACGCACCAAATGACGGCTGATCGCCAATCCCAAGCCGGTGCCGCCCGAACGCTGTTTCGACGAACCGACCTGCTCGAACGCCTGAAAAACCAGATCCTGTTGATCCGTCGCAATACCGACGCCCGTATCCTGCACCTCGAACCGCAGCAAGCAACCCTCGGCCACATCGGCCATATGCCTGACCTTCAGCGCGATCTGTCCATGCTCGGTAAATTTAACCGCATTGCCGAGCAGATTCAGTAAAACCTGACGCAAGCGCTTCTCGTCGGCCAGGACAAAGCGCGGCAAGTCGGCGGCGACTTCGCAGGTGTACAACAAACTGCGTTCTTCCGTTTTGACGCGAATGATATCGCTGATCACCTGAATAAACGTCGGCAGTTGCACTTGATCGGGCAACAACTCGAACTTACCCGCTTCGATTTTTGAAATATCCAATACATCGTTGATCAACATCAACAAATGCTCGCCGCTACGCAAAATCGTGCCCAGACCGACGACTTGCCGTTCGCTTAGATTCTTGTCGCGTTTCAGAATCTGAGCATAGCCGAGAATGGCGTTGAGCGGCGTGCGCAATTCATGGCTCATGCTCGACAGGAAGGTGCTTTTCGCCTGATTCGCAATTTCGGCGCGATCTTTGGCGACTTGCAGTTCCTTAGTGCGCTCGTCGACCAAATCCTTCAAATGATTGCGGTGCTGCTGCAATTCCTGCTCGATCAGCTTGCGGCGCTCGATATCCTGCGCCAATTCGCGATTCTTTTCTTCCAATTCGGCAAACACGGCTTGCAAGGATCGACGGGTATTTTCCAGACTATCGCCAAGCTTACCGAGTTCGTCCTTACGTCGCCAAATAAAAGGCTCGCTCAACTCGCGCTGCGCCAAGCGCAACGACTCGCTCATCAACCGCTTGATCGGCATCAACAAACGCACATGCAGCAAGGCCAATATCAGCAACAAGCTGAACAGCAACTGCCCGACCACCGTCAATACGAAAATGCGACGCTCATGGGCGATTTCCGCGTCGAGCAATCCGCTGTCGATTTCGAGCGAAAAGCTCCCGACTTTCCTGCCCTCGAAGACGACGTCGCGCGTAATAAAAAATTGACGACCGCGACGCCTTTCCGGATAGTTCGCCGCAGCGAATTCTTCGCCCAGATCGTTATCGACAATGCCGCTGACTTTGCCGGCAACGACACGCTGGTCGCTGAACAAGGCGGTAAACAGCGGACGGGTCGTTACGCGGTCGATCGACCATAAGGGATTGCGCAGACTGACCGCCAAAATATCCGCCTGTCGCTGCTGATCGTCCATCAAACGTTGCGTCAGCGCATGTTCGCGCTGCTCCAAAGTCATAAGACTGCTGATGATCGACGGAATCGACAGTCCGACCACCACGCCCAGGGCAATGATCCAACGTAGATTGAGAGTCACCGAGAACATGCCGCACCCCGATGGAAAAATGAACGCGGAAAGTTTAACAGTCTATTGCCGTCTCGTCAGCGCCGACTTTTCGCGCCGATATACGGCGACATCCTCGCAATTAAGCCGTGGATTCCGAAAGGCGATGATAACGTTTGACGTTATTAATGGAATCCGTTATCGTTCGTCCATGATTAAGAGCTTCGCCACCAAGGAAACTGCCGCGTTGTTCGCCGGTCTTGTCGTTCGGCGCTTTGGCGCAGATTGGGCGTCGTTGGCGCGGCGCAAACTGGATCAGATTCACGGTGCAACCACCTTGGAATTTTTGCGCACGCCGCCCGGAAATCGCCTCGAACGGCTATCCGGCGATCGCGATGGACAGTGGAGCATCCGCATCAACGGGCAATGGCGCGTGTGCTTCGAGTGGCGCGACGGCCATGCGTGGCGTGTTGAGATTGTCGATTACCACTGAAAGAAAAAAACCATGAGCATCCTTATCGAAGATTTGCATCAGACCGATTTTTCCGATGTAGCCGATCTAACGGCAGGGCGTGCGCCACCTATCCACCCCGGCGAGGTCCTGCTTGAGGATTTCCTCAAGCCGATGGGCATCAGCCAATTTGCACTGGCCAAGGCGATCGAAGTGCCGCCCCGGCGCATCAACGAGATTGTCCACGGTTTGCGCGGCATCACGGCGGACACGGCCTTACGTCTAGCGGCATTCTTCGGCACCGATGCGCAAAGCTGGCTCAATCTGCAAACGCATTACGACACCGAGTCGGCACGCGAGCGTATGCAGCAGACGCTGGGGCGGATTCGTCGGTTCGCACCAGCGCATCTGTCGGCCTAATCGGTTTGTCGTTCCCAAAAGATCGTGTCCGTCGAAGGTGCGATGCTCCACACCAAAACTCGGCGCTGACGCGACGGCTAAACATTCGCACACGCCCCTCAAGCAACGCCACGTCGTCGGAAGTCGTTCACCCGGAAGCCCATCAGCCACAAAGCGGCGAAATAACTGCCCATGCCTAGCGCCACTACCCACGACAAACGGATCAAGCGTTGACTGCCCGTCATCGCCAGCCACTGCGTATCCGCACCGGCGGCGAACCACAGCACCGCGCCGAGCACCGCCAAGGCCAGCAGCAGCTTGACGACGAATGGCGTCCAACCCGGTTGCGGCACATACGCTTGCCGACGCCGCAAGCCACGCCATAGCAAAGCGGCATTGGCGCAGGAAGCGAGACCGATCGACAGTGCGAGTCCCGCATGCTTCAGCTCGAGGCCGAACACGAACAGCAGATTCATCGATTGCGTCAAGCCCAGTGTAAACAAGGCGATGCGCACCGGCGTGCGGATATCCTGACGCGCATAGAAACCCGGCGCCAGCACTTTGACCAGAATCAAGCCGGTCAAACCGACCGAATACGCCATCAATGCATGACTGGTGCGCAACACATCGTTCGCGCCGAACGCGCCGTATTGGAATAGCGTCGACAGCAAGGGCACGGCCAGCAAGGCCAAGGCCAAGGCGGCGGGCAAGGTCAGCAGCAAGGTCAGACGCAAACCCCAATCGAGTAAGGCCGAAAATTCGACGCTATCGCCTTTGGCATGGGTGCGCGATAAGCTGGGCAAGAGTATCGTGCCCAAAGCCGCCCCCAACAGACCGGCCGGAAACTCCATCAAGCGATCCGCATAATACAGCCACGAGACGCTGCCGCTCTCCAAGAACGATGCGAAGATGGTGTTGATCAGCAAACTGATTTGCGACACCGAAACGCCGAGCAAGGCCGGCGCCATCAACTTAAGAATGCGCCGCACGCCCTCGTCGCGCCACAGCGGCGCAAAGCTCGGCAGCATGCCGATCTTCGCCAGCGCAGGCGCTTGGAGGGCGAGTTGCGCCACGCCGCCGATAAACACCGCCCAGGCCAAAGCCAACACCGGCGGATCGAACCAAGGCGCCGCGAACAGCGCCATGACGATAAAGCTGATATTGAGCAATACGGGCGTAAATGCCGGAATGGCGAAACGATTCCAGGTGTTCAAAATCCCCGCCGCCAACGCGACCAGCGACATAAACAAGATATAAGGGAACGCGATGCGCGTCAGCGTTACGGTGAGTTGAAACTTATCGGCATCGGCAGCAAAACCGGGTGCGGTCGCGGCGATCAGCCAGGGCGCACCGACCACGCCGAGTATCGTCACGCCGATCAGCGCCAACAACAGTACGCCGGCGACATGATCGACCAGACGTTTGGTCTCGACGTCGCCGCGTCGGCTGCGGTACTCGGCCAAGACCGGCACGAAGGCTTGGGAGAACGCGCCCTCGGCGAACATGCGCCGCAATAGATTCGGCAAACGGAAGGCGACGAAGAACGCATCGGTCGCCATACCGGCGCCGAAAATGCGCGCCACGATGAAATCGCGCACGAAACCCAGGATGCGCGAAAGCAGGGTCATGCCGCTGACGGTGACCAGGGATCTAAGTAAATTCATGATTCTTCAAGTAATCCGGAATAGCTGGCCGTCAATATCGACAGCCGGAGAAAAAATTAGTCGACAAGGCCTAAAGTAACTGCGCCGTTTGCCGAAATCACATTCATGCAAGCACTCAACTAAGCGCTCGACTGCGTTGAAATGTAAAGGTTTTGAAAGGAAATATAATGCAATCTCATCCATTCATGCGGTTTGCCTTTCGCATTAAAACGCGGCTTGGCGTCGTCGTCAACAATCTGATGGTCACAGGGCGGGACGAGATCGACGCGCAACGACGCTTGCGCCAGATCTATCGCGATTGTCAAATCATGGAATGCGTTTGCCATAACGGCGGCAACTGCGTTACGAGCGACGGACTCTAAATACCGCCACCGACATCCCACCAATGCCGCCGACCCCTTTCCCCGCCGTTGCACTACAAAAATCCCACCACCCTCCTCCGCACATTGACGCTCGCTCTATACATTCATCGATTTTTCACTTAGTATAGAGGCGTTTGCACCTTCGGCGGCCGCGTAGCTCTTCGGTCGCCGTATGTTTTTTTGCGTAGAGCTTTTCGCGGAGCGAATCGATGTCGCATCTGATGAACACTTACGGGCGCTTGCCCGTCACCTTTACTCACGGTCAAGGCTGTCGCCTGTTCGACACGGACGGCAAGGTCTATCTCGATGCTTTGGCGGGAATTGCGGTCAATACCTTGGGGCATAATCACCCACGCCTAGCCGAAGCCTTAAGTCGCCAAGCGGCGCGGCTGATCCACACCTCCAATCTATACGGCATCGCCGAAGCCGAAACGCTCGCCGACCGACTGGCCGAACTGTCGGCGATGGACGAAGTCTTCTGCTGCAACTCGGGCTGCGAGGCCAACGAAGCCGCGATCAAGCTGGCGCGCCTGTACGGCCACCAACAAGGGATCGAAAAGCCGGCGATTATCGTCATGGAGCACGCCTTCCACGGGCGCACCCTGGCGACCTTGTCCGCCACCGGCAACCGCAAGGTGCAAGCCGGCTTCGAACCCTTGGTGACCGGATTCCTGCGCGTGCCGTTCAACAATCTGCCCGCCATCGAACAAATCGCCGTGCATCACAGCGACGTCGTCGCCGTGATGTTCGAACCGATTCAGGGCGAAGGCGGCATCCATCCGGCGGAACTCGGCTTCATGCGCGAACTGCGCGCGCTGTGCGATAAAAACCGCTGGTTGTTCGTCGTCGACGAAGTGCAATGCGGCATCGGCCGCACCGGCCTATGGTTCGCCCACCAACACGCCGGCATCAAACCCGATGTGATGACGCTGGCCAAAGGCCTGGGATCGGGCGTGCCGATCGGCACCTGCCTCGCCGCCGGTCGCGCTGCGGGCGTATTCAAACCCGGCAATCACGGCTCGACCTTCGGCGGCAATCCCTTCGCTTGCGCCGCCGCACTGACGACGCTGGATGTCCTCACCCAAGACAATTTGCCGGCGCACGCCGCCGAACTCGGCCATTCGATCCGCCAAGGCCTCAAAGACGCGCTGGCGCATACGCCGGGCGTGGTCGAAATTCGCGGCGTCGGCCTGATGATCGGCGTCGAACTCGATCGCCCTTGCGGCGATCTGGTCAAGCAAGCGCTCGAATCCGGCCTACTGATCAACGTTACGGCGGACAAGGTCGTCCGTCTGCTGCCGCCGCTCGTCATGAGCGCCGAGGAAGGCGCAGAACTGGTCACCCGCCTGGCGACACTGATTCGTTCATTCCTAAAATCATAATCATGTCATCATCTTCATCGTTGCGGCATTTTTTGCAACTTAAGGATTTTTCGCGCGAAGAACTGGACTACTTGTTCGAACGCGCACGCATCATCAAGGCGCGCTACAAAGCTTACGATCGCTACTGGCCGTTGCAGGATCGCACCTTGGTGATGATCTTCGAAAAAGCCAGCACGCGTACGCGTTTGTCGTTCGAAGCGGGCATGCACCAACTCGGCGGCTCGGCGATCTACTTGAATACGCGCGATTCGCAGCTCGGACGCGGCGAGCCGGTCGAAGACGCCGGCGAAGTCATTTCGCGCATGTGCGATCTCGTCATGATCCGCACCTTCGAACAAGGCATCGTCGAGCGCTTCGCCAGCCATTCGCGCGTGCCGGTGATCAACGGCCTGACCAACGAATATCATCCCTGCCAGATTCTCGCGGATATCTTCAGCTTTATCGAGCGACGCGGCCCGATTCAGGGGCGCACCGTCGCTTGGATCGGCGACTCCAACAACGTCTGCAACACCTGGCTGCAAGCCGCCGAGATTTTCGATTTCAATGTGCATGTCTCGACGCCCCCAGGGTACGAAGTCGAACCGGCGCGCGCGGGCCTGTACGGCACAGATCACTTCGAACAGTTCGACGACCCGATGGAAGCGGCGCGCGACGCCGATCTGGTGACCACCGACGTCTGGACCTCGATGGGCTTCGAAGCCGAAAACGAAGCGCGGCTGCGCGATTTCGCCGACTGGCAAGTCGACGCGGCGATGATGCGCGTAGCGCGCCCCGACGCCCTATTCATGCACTGCCTACCGGCCCATCGCGGCGAAGAAGTCGCGGCGGAAGTCATCGACGGCGCGCAAAGCGTGGTGTGGGACGAGGCGGAAAATCGGCTGCATACGCAGAAAGCATTGATGGAATTCCTGCTGCTCGGCAGGATAGATAACTGAAAACCAAGGAAACACACTGTGAGCGAAGTTAAAAAAGTAGTACTCGCCTATTCCGGCGGGCTGGACACGTCTGTCATCTTAAAATGGTTACAGGATACATATGACTGCGAAGTGATCACCTTCACCGCCGATCTGGGGCAAGACGAAGAGCTTGAACCGGCGCGCCAGAAGGCCTTGCAACTCGGCATCGATCCCAAAAATATCTTCATCGACGATCTGCGCGAAGAATTCGTGCGCGACTTCGTCTTCCCGATGTTCCGCTGCAATACAGTCTATGAAGGCGAATATCTGCTCGGCACTTCGATCGCGCGTCCGCTGATCGCCAAGCGCCTGGTCGAAATCGCGCGTCAAGTCGGCGCGCAATCGATTTGTCACGGCGCCACCGGCAAAGGCAACGACCAAGTGCGCTTCGAACTCGGCGCCTATGCATTGATGCCCGAAGTCAAGGTGATCGCCCCGTGGCGCGAATGGGATCTGTTGTCGCGCGAAAAGCTGATGGCCTATGCCGAAACGCATGGCATCCCGGTCGAAATGAAGCATAAGCAAGGCGGTTC
This sequence comes from Rhodocyclaceae bacterium, assembly GCA_035283885.1. GTDB lineage: Bacteria > Pseudomonadota > Gammaproteobacteria > Burkholderiales > Rhodocyclaceae > DATETD01. The sequence goes on along the minus strand of DATETD010000134.1, from coordinate 8,982 downwards.
GCCCTACTCGATGGACGCGAACCTGCTGCATATCTCCTATGAAGGTCGTCATCTCGAAGACCCGGCCGCCGAAGCCGAGGAATCGATGTGGCGCTGGACCGTCTCGCCCGAAAATGCGCCCGATAGCGCCGAATATATCGATCTGGACTTCGCCGCCGGCGACCTGATTGCGATCAATGGCGAAAAGATGAGCGCCGATAAGCTGCTGCTCACGCTCAATAAACTCGGCGGCAAACATGGCGTCGGCCGTCTCGATCTGGTCGAAAACCGCTATGTCGGCATGAAGTCGCGCGGCTGCTACGAAACCCCAGGCGGAACCATCCTGCTGCGCGCCCATCGCGCGATCGAATCGGTCACGCTGGACCGCGAAGTCGCCCACCTCAAGGACGACCTGATGCCGCGCTACGCCAGCTTGGTGTACAACGGCTACTGGTGGAGCCCCGAGCGTAAAGCGCTACAAGCACTGATCGACCATACGCAGCAATCGGTCAATGGCCGCGTGCGCCTCAAGCTCTACAAAGGCAACGTCATCGTCGTCGGCCGCGATTCCGCCACCGATTCGCTGTTCGACCCGACCATCGCCACCTTCGAAGACGACGCGGGCGCCTACAATCAAACCGACGCGCACGGCTTTATCCGCCTCAACGCGCTACGCATGCGCATTGCCGCCAATCTGCGCAACCGGCAAAACGCCTAAACGGACGGCGCCATGTGGGGGATATCCGAGGAGCAAATGGCGAATTTCGGCATGACGTTCGGCGTCGGCGCCTTCATGCTCTACATGCTGTTCATCATCGGCGAACTGGCCTGGAAATCGAAAGCCGGCAAAACGGGAACCTTCGTTTTGTTTTTCGTGCTGGCTTTCGGCATGGTCGGTTTCGTCGCCAAAATCATCATTCAAAAAGCTTGGGAAATATAAATGTCGTCAACCGAACAGTTTGAAAACGTCATCGTCGTCAAAAAAGCCAACGTCTATTTCGACGGCAAATGCGTCAGCCACACCGTTACCCTGCCCGACGGCGTGCGCAAAAGCGTCGGCGTGGTTTTACCGTCGCAACTGACGTTCAACACCGGCGTCGCCGAACGCATGGAATGCGTCGCCGGCGGCTGCCGTTACCGCCTTAAAGGTCAGGACTGGCAAACCAGCAAGGCCGGCGAAAGCTTCGCCATTCCCGCCAATTCAAGCTTCGACATCGAAGTGACGGGCGAAGCCTATCACTACGTTTGTCATTTCGAATAACCGAATATCTCGCCGGGAGCCTCGCCTATGCCCTCGTTCGACATCAGCTCCGAAGTCGATATGGTCGCGCTGAAGAACGCCATCGACGTCGCCGGTCGTCATATCGGCAACCGCTACGACTTCAAAGGCAGCAGCGCGCGCGTCGAGCTTAACGAAAAAGACAAAGCCATTACCATTTTCGGCGATTCCGAATTCCAACTCGGTCAAATCAAAGATATCCTCTTTCCCGAATTGGAAAAAAAGGAACGCGAAAGCACCAAACGCCTGGATATCGGCGCAATCCAATCGGTTTCGGGCAATAAAGCCAAACAGGAATTGAAAATCAAAGTCGGCATCGAAACCGAATTGGGTAAAAAGATCGTCAAGTCGATTAAGGACAGCAAGCTCAAAGTCCAGGCCAGCATCCAAGGCGACACGGTGCGCGTCACCGGCGCCAAACGCGATCTATTGCAAGACACCATCGCTCTGGTCAAAAAATCGATCGAGGATTTTCCGTTGCAGTTCGGGAATTTTCGGGACTGACCGCAAAAGTCGGCGCTGACGGGACGGATGGGGGCGCTCGCCCCGCCCTCAACTCCCCAAATAATGCTCGACCACCTTGGGGTTATCCAATAGATTCGCGCCCGAATCGGCGAGGACGATGTTGCCGGTTTCGATCACATAGCCATGCGCGGCGATTTTCAGCGCTTGGCGGATATTTTGCTCGACCAGCAAAATCGTCAGGCCGCTACGGTTGATTTCGACCAGGGTGCGGAAGATTTCCTGCACCAGGATCGGCGCGAGGCCCATCGACGGTTCGTCGAGCAACAGCAGGCGCGGCTTGGCCATCAAGGCGCGGCCTATCGCCAGCATTTGCTGTTCGCCGCCCGAGAGGTTGCCGGCGAGTTGGTCGAGGCGATCTTTGAGTCGCGGAAACAGATGGAATACCTGCTCCAAGCTATCGGCGATGCTGGCGCGATCGGCGCGGACATACGCGCCGAGTAGCAGATTTTCATGCACCGTCATTGTCGACAGTATCGCGCGCCCTTCGGCGACTTGCACCACGCCGCGACGGACGATGCGATGCGGCGACCAGCGCGTAATGTCTTCGTCTTCGAACAGCACGGCGCCGGAGCTGGGGCGCAACAGGCCCGAGAGCGCCAGCAAAGCGGTGCTTTTGCCCGCGCCGTTGGCACCGACCAAGGCGGTGATCTCGCCGCGATTGAGATGGAAGCTAATGCCTTTCACCGCTTCGATATGGCCGTGCGCCACGCACAGATCATGCACCCGCAATAACACGCTCATGACGCCTCCTCGCGGCCGAGATAGGCTTCGATTACGTCGGGATGGTTGCGCACTTCTTCGGGCGAGCCTTCGGCGATGATGCGGCCGAAATTCAGCACGGCGATGCGCTCGCATAAGCCCATTACGAAGCGCATATCGTGCTCGATTAAAAATACGCCGTAGCCGCGGTCGCGGATGCTGCGGATTTCGTCCATCAGGATGGTCTTTTCCGCCGGATTCATGCCGGCGACCGGCTCGTCGAGCAACAAGAGTTTCGGCTCGGTCGCCAAAGCGCGCGCGAATTCGAGCTTGCGTTGTTCGCCATACGACAGACTGTCGGCGGTCTGCTGCGCCTTATGGTCGAGTTTGACCCAGGACAGCAACTCCAGCGCGCGTTCGCGCGCTTGACGTTCGGCGCGTCGGCAGGCCGCTGTATCGAAAAACAGCGCCAGCGGGCCATAGTCCATCAGATGATGACGTCCGACCATGACATTTTCCAGCAGGCTCATTTCGCGGAAGATGCGGATATTCTGAAAAGTGCGTGCGACGCCCAAGCGCGTGATCCGGTGCGGCGCGAGTCCCGCCAGATTTTCGCCCTGAAAAGCGATCGCGCCGCTCGACGCTTGCAATAAGCCGGTGATCAGATTGAACACCGTGGTCTTGCCCGCGCCGTTCGGTCCGATCAAGCCGAAGATGCTGCCCGCAGGCACGTCGAAGCTCACGTCTTGCAACACATGCAATCCGCCGAACTGCTTGCCGACGCCTTGAATCGACAGCATGCTCATCGCGTCCCGCCGCCGCGCATACGATCATACCAGGCACGTAGGCGGCGTCCGTCCCGCCGTCCACCCCAGAGTCCGGTCGGCAAGAACAGCACCACCAACACCAGAATCGCGCCATTCACCGCTAAACGATAGCCTTGCAGGAAACGCAGCAGTTCGGGCAACAACGTCAGAATCGTGCTGCCCAGCACCGGGCCGATCAAACTCGAAATGCCGCCGAGGATCGCCATCGCCAGAATATCCACCGCATTCTCGAAGCCATATTCGCGCGGGCTGATGAAGAAGGTGTAATGCGCATTCAGCGCGCCCGCGAGGCCAGCGATGACCGCGCCGAGCGTGAATGCGAACAACTTATGCCGATCGACGTCGATGCCCATCAGGCGCGCCGCAACTTCGTCTTCCTTGATCGCTTCGAACGCGCGTCCGACGCGCGAGCGGCGCAGGCGCGACAAGCCATAGACGATCACGACGAGACTGATGACGATATGTTGCCACTCGGTCAGCAAGGGGATGCCGTTCAAGCCTTCGGGGCCGCCGGTGATGTCGAGATTCAAAATCGCGATGCGGCACATTTCGACGAAAGCCAAGGTCGCCATCGCCAGATAAACGCCGGACAAGCGCAAGGTCGGCACGCCGATCAGCAGCGCCACGATGGCGGGCGCCAAAGCCCCCGCCGCGAGCACCGCCGGAAACGGCCAGCCGAGTTGCAGCGTCAACAAGGCGGCGGTATATGCGCCGATGCCCATGAACGCCGCATTCGCCAGCGACAGCAAGCCGCAGGCCAAGGTCAGCCAAATCGATAAGGCCAGCATCGCATGAATGCCGACGGTAAAAATCAGCGTGCTGTAGGTCGCCCAAAAATCGGCAAAATTCATCGTCATGCCTTGCGCTCCAGCACGCGGCCGAACAGCCCGGTAGGACGCACCAGCAATATGGCAAACAACAGACCGAACGCCACCGCGTCGCCCATCTGCGAAGAAATGTAGGCCTTGCTCAACACTTCGGCAAAGCCGAGAAACAGGCCGCCGATCAATGCGCCGCGAATATCGCCCATGCCGCCGAGAATCACGACGGCGATGCCTTTATGCAGTATCGGTTGCCCCATGAACGGCGTGATCGCATTGAAATTCAAGCCGATCAACACCCCCGCCACGCCGCCCAACGCGGCGGCGACGAAGGAGGTTAAATGGAATATACCTTCGACATTGACGCCGAGTAAGGCCGCCGCTTTCGGCGACTCGGCGATCGCGCGCATCGCGCGGCCAAGCTGGGTGTAACGCAGAATCGAAAACAAGGCCGCCATCAGCAAAAAGGCGATGGCGACGATGGCGATTTCCAGTCCGCGCACATGCACTTCGCCAAACGTAAATTCCCACGCCGGCAGCGCGTCGTCGGGAAACCGTTGCACTTCGACGCCGAATAAGCCTTGAGCGGCGTTGGTCAGCATAATCGTTACGCCTATCGTCGCGATCATCGGGATCAGATGCGGCGCATTGCGCGCGCGCAAAGGCTTGAGGATAGCGACGTCGATCGCCAAACCGATCAGGCCGGAAACCACCATCGCCACCGTCAGCCCCAGCCATAAAGGTACTGCGAAGCGCGTCATCGTCAGCAAGGCGGCGTAACTTCCGAGCATAAACACGGCGCCGTGCGACAGATTGATCACCGCGAGCACGCCGAAGACCAGCGTAAAGCCCAAGGCGAATAAGGCGTAGACGCTGCCCAGCGTTAACGCGTTGAGTAACTGTTGTTCGAGCATGGGAAAGAACGACGCCGACCGTGCAAGAAGGATCGGCGCTTAAGACCTATTTGCCGCCGTACAGAGCGAATTTACCGCCCTGGATAATATAGATAAACGGCTTCTGATCGGCGTCGAACCCCGCCGGTTTGCCGTCCTTGCCTGCCGCCGCGCGGAACTTGAAGACGCCGGTCGCGCCCTCGAGCTTCACCTTGGGCAAAGCGTCGCGCAAGGCTTGACGGTCGGCGTCCAAATTGCCGGAGAGCTTGACGGTTTGCAGCGCAGTCGCGGCGATCTTCATCGCATCGTAAGCCTGAGCGGCGAACTGATTCGGCTCGGCATTGAATTTCTGCTTATAGTGCGCGACGAAATCCCGATTGACCGGCGCAGGGTTGCTATTGGACCATGGGCTACCGACGAACGTGCCCTCGCCCGCCAGCCGGGAAACTTCGAACAGCTTGGGCGAATTGAAACCGTTGCCGCCGATAAACGGCGCTTTCAAGCCCAAACTGCGCGCCTGCAACATGATGTTCGCGGCTTCCTCGGCCAAACAGGAACAGACCACGGCGTCCGGGCCGCCGCCTTTGATCTTGGTCAGTTGCGCCTTGAAATCCACATCGCCCTTGACATAGGTTTCGGTGGTCGTGGTGAGGATTTTCTGCTCGTCGAGCACTTTCTTGAAAACGTCGTATCCGCTCTTGGTGAAAGCGTCGTCGTTACCGTAAATCACCGCAACTTTTTTAATGCCATAATGTTTGACGGCGGTCGCGACGGTCACCGGCAGCACGTCCATTTCCATCACCGAGTTGCGGAAAATATACGGGCCGATATCGGTGATGCCGTTGGCGGTGTTCGAGGTGCCGAAGGCGACGACTTTGGCGGCGTTCGCCACGGGACCGGCGGCGAACATCGAATTCGACAAGGTCGGCCCGAAAATCATCAGCACTTTGTCTTGAAAAATCAGCTTCTTGAAGACGGTGATCGCCTCTTCCTTCTTGCCCTGCTCGTCTTCGATCGTCAGTTGCAGCTTATTGCCGCCGATGCCGCCTTTGGCGTTGATTTCGTCGGCGGCGAGTTGAAAGCCGTTGCGAATCGGCACGCCATATTGCGCCGCGCCTCCGGTCAAGGCTTCGGCGATGCCGATCTTGATATCGGCGGCGACGGCTAAGGAACTGGCGCCGGTCAAGGAACAGGCGGCGGCGAGAATGGCGAGCTTGGATGAATTAGTCATAAAAACCTCGGTAATTTCGGGGGTGTGTCGAAGTGCGAATGCCTCAGAATAGCAAAAATTCGCTCTGGCGAGCAATGCCGAGCATGCGGCTCGCTCTTAGCCGCCATGCCTTACCTGATATCCCTAAGGCATGCCAGTTGCTCGGCGTCGAGCCAGATCCATTCGCCCGGCGCTAGACTCGTCGGCAAGGTAAAGCCGCCGATCGCCACGCGATGCAGCGCCTCGACGCGATTGCTCGTCGCACCTATCATGCGCTTGACCAGATGATATTTGCCTTCGGTGACGGTCAGCCGCAAGCGATTCTCGGCCAGTCGCTCGCAGGCCGCGGCGGCGATCGGCGCGGGTTCGTCGTTCAACTGCACGCCGGCCAGCAACGCGGCGATCTGCCGTTCGTCCACCGCATGCTTGGTGGTCACTTCATACACTTTCGGCACACGCTTTTTCGGCGAGGTGTAGGTATGGATGAATTGCCCGTCGTCGGTCAGCAGCAGCAAGCCGGTGGTGTCCTCGTCGAGCCTCCCCACCGCCTGCACGCCGCGCGTCAACAGCGGGCCGGGAATCAGCGCATACACGCTGGGATGATGGATCGGTTTATGCGAACATTCGTAGCCGCCAGGCTTGTGCAACGCCAGATAAACGGAGGTGCGATACGTCCAACTCACGCCATCGACGCTAAAGCTCAATCCTTCCGGATCGAGGTCGACGAAAGGATCGTCGCATAGTTTGCCGGCAATCGATACGCGATCCCTACGCACCAAGGCGCGACAATCCGCCTTACTGCCGAAACCTTGCGATCTCAGGATGCGCTCAAGCTGCATAATGCGATCCGCACGCCCGCATCGCCGCACCATCTGCGTCGGCCCAGCCTACGATTTTTACATCCATGGCGATCATGCTTCGACGGGGGCTTTCCCCTGCGGCGCAGAATCGGGAAAATCGGATGCGGATTCGGAATCGGATGGCGCCGCCTCCGCTCCGCCATCGCTCGCCGCCTTACCGGCGAGCTTTTGACGACGTTTTTCTTCTTGTTTGCTTTTTTTCGCCAGATCTCTCTGACGTTTTTCGAACGAGTAATTTGGCTTGGCCAAGAGGTCTCCTTTGGGCGCCGCAAGGGCTGAATTGAAATGACGGAAGAATCATACGATCCATCTGAGCGCCGCCCCGACGGAGCTGGCGTTTCAGCCGCACGCATGCAGTATCCCCTACCTGAGCATCCCGGTCAAACGCAGCCGTCCCGCCAGCGCCGACTTTTGCCCGCTGCCGCGTTCGGAAATCCGATGGCCGACGGCGCTCCCGTCCGGATTTCCGAACGCGCCCGCCGCGCCTCTTCGCGATAAACGTTTAACAATCAATCGCCTAGATTTAGCTCGCCGCATGGCACGTCTCCTGCGATGACTTTCTTGCCGGCGCATCGCCGTCGAAACCGTCACCCACTTTCCAAAGGAGCCTCTTGTGAGCGCGAACAAATCCAAAAGCCTGTACATTCAGGTGATCGTCGCCATCGTCGTCGGCGTCTTGCTCGGTCATTTTTACCCCGGCGTCGGCGCGGAAATGAAGCCCTTGGGCGACGGCTTCATCAAGCTGATCAAGATGATTATCGCCCCGATCATTTTCTGCAGCGTAGTGGTCGGCATCGCCGGGATGGAGGATATGAAGAAAGTCGGCAAGACCGGCGGTTACGCCCTGCTCTACTTCGAAGTCGTCAGCTCGATCGCCTTGGTGGTCGGCCTGCTGATCGTCAATTTCATGCAGCCGGGCGCCGGCATGCATGTCGATCCGAAAACGCTCGACGCCAAGAGCATCGCCGCCTTCACCGGGCCGGGCAAGATGCAGACCACCACCGATTTCCTGCTGAACGTCATTCCGGTCAGCGTAGTCGACGCCTTCGCCAAGGGCGATATGCTGCAAGTCTTATTGTTCTCGGCGCTGTTCGGTTTTGCGCTGCACGCCTTCGGCGGTCGCGGCAATATCGTATTCGACCTGATCGAACGCCTGTCGCATGTGCTGTTTCATATCGTCGGCATGATCATGAAGCTGGCGCCGATCGGCGCGTTCGGCGCGATGGCCTTCACCATCGGCAAACACGGCGTCGGCTCGCTAGTTCAACTGGGACAACTGATGGCGACGTTCTACCTCACCTGCCTAGTATTCGTCTTCGGCGTGCTCGGACTGATCGCCAAGGCGCACGGCTTTTCGATCTGGAAATTCGTCAAATATATCAAGGAGGAACTGCTGCTGGTGCTCGGCACCTCGTCGTCGGAATCGGCGCTGCCGCGCATGATGGCCAAGATGGAAAACCTCGGCGCGAAGAAATCGGTGGTCGGACTGGTGATTCCCACCGGTTATTCGTTCAACCTCGACGGCACCTCGATCTACCTCACCATGGCCGCCGTGTTTATCGCCCAAGCCACCGATACGCCGATGACGCTGACCCAGCAATTGACGCTGCTCGCGGTGCTGCTACTGACCTCCAAAGGCGCGGCGGGCGTTACCGGCTCCGGCTTTATCGTACTCGCGGCGACGCTGTCGGCAGTCGGCGGCGTGCCGGTCGCAGGTCTGGCTTTGATCCTCGGCATCGACCGCTTTATGTCCGAAGCGCGCGCCTTGACCAACCTGGTCGGCAACGGCGTGGCGACGGTGGTGGTGGCCAAATGGTGCAACGAACTCGATACCGAGCAACTGCGCCGCCGTCTCGATAACGAAACCCCGGTCGAAGCCGATGCGCCTG
>DATETD010000133.1:0-7288 GCA_035283885.1 Rhodocyclaceae bacterium | reverse complement strand
CCATCGTATTCACCGCCGAGTTGAGTCCCGATTCGGCGGATTTGCTTGCACACCATCGCGTGTTCGGCGCGGTGGTGTTGCCGGCGGCGGCGCATATCGAGATGGTGCTCGCGGCGGCGGCGCGCCTGCTGCCGCAAAGCGCCGGGAGGGCGGTCGCCGATTTGAGCCGCTTGCGTTTGACGGTCGAAGACGTGGCGATCGGCCATGCCTTGGTGCTGCCCGACGACGAAACCACGGCGGTGCAAATTGTGCTGCAACGGCGCGACGACGAGAGTTATACCTTTTCGATTTACAGCCGTCCGCTGGCCGATGAAGATAGCGAATGGCGGCTGAACACCTCGGGCCGTTTGTCGAGCCGTCCCGCCAGCGCCGACTTTACCAAGATAGATTTGGATGCGGTGCGCGCGCAGTGTCCGACGCAACTTTCCGTGGCGGAATACTATCGGCTCACCCATTCGGTCGGCATCGAACATGGCGAACGCTTCCAGGCGCTGGAGGCGCTATGGCAAGGCGAAGGTCGGGTATTGGCGCACCTGCGTTTGCCCGAAGCCGTCGCGGCGGACAGCATCGAGCGCTTCTTCATTCATCCGGTGCTGCTCGATGCGGCGTTTCAAATGCTGGGCGTGCCATTGCTGAATCGCGGCGAGCCTTATTTACCGATTGGCGTCGACGCCTTGCATCGCGTGCAGCGTTCGGGGACGGAGGTCTGGTGCGCAGTGCGCGTCCAGAGCGATACCGGGCAATTCGTCAGCGCCGATATCGATCTGGTCGATGGCGAGGGCAATGTATTGGCGGCGGTGAAGAGTTTGCGCTTCCAGCAGGTAACGCGGCGCGCCTTGCAGGGGGCGGCGCGTTTCCGTCATACGGATTGGTTGTACAAGATCGATTGGACGCCGCGCGCCTGCTTCGCCGCGCGCGCCGACTGGATGCCCGATCCCGACGTATTGGCGCAAACCGTCTCGTCGTCCTTGGCGGATACAGTGGCGAGCATCGCCGAGTATGGCGATTTTCAGGCGGCTTTGAGTCGTTTGGTGGCGATCTATACGCATGCGGCCTTGGAGCAACTCGGCTGGCGTTGGACGCCGGGACAGCCTATGACGTTAGCGGACGTGGCGCAGTCGCTAGGCGTCGTACCGGCGCATCGGCGTTTGTTGGCGCGTTTGCTGGCGATTATGGCGGAGCAGGGCGCGTTGTTCGCCGATGCCGATGGCTGGCGCATGACTGCGGTGACCTGGGTGACGCCCGCGGCGGAGACCGCCGAGATTGCGCGCCGCTTCGCGTTCGGCGCGACCGAATTGGCTTTGGTGACGCCCTGCGGTCAGGGCTTGGCCCAGGCGCTCGCCGGGCGGATCGATGGCTTGCAGTTGCTATTCCCCGGCGGCGATTTCAGCGCAGCCTCGCGTTTTTATACCGATTCGCCGGGCGCGCGCGCAATCAACGAAACGCTGCGGCGCACCGTGGTGGCGGCCTTGGCGCAACTGCCGCCGGGACGCGGTTTGCGCGTGCTCGAAATCGGCGCCGGCACCGGCGGCACCTCGGCGCATCTGTTGCCGCTGCTGCCGGCGGAACGCTGCGACTATTGCTACACCGACGTGTCGAGCGGCTTTATGAGCCGGGCGCGCGAGCGTTTCCGCGACTATCCGTTTATCGAATACAAGGTGCTCGATATCGAAAAAGACCCGCTGACGCAAGGATATGCGCGCGGCGGCTACGATATCGTCGTGGCGGCGAATGCCGTGCATGCGACGCGCGACCTCGGCGCGACGATGGCGCACGCCAGTTCCTTGCTGGCGCCGGGCGGTTGGATGGTGTTGCTCGAAGGCACCGAAAAGCAGCCCTGGCTCGATTTGACCTTCGGCTTGACCGAAGGCTGGTGGCGTTTCGACGATGTCGCGCGCCGCCCCGATTACCCCCTGCTCGATGTGGCGCATTGGCGGCAACTGCTCGAAGAGTGCGGTTTGACCCACTTCGCCGTGAGTTCGCCGGATCGCGTTGCGGGTCGCCACTTACTCGGTCAGTCGGTGCTGCTTGCGCGCCAACCCGCGATGGCGTCGGCGCTTGCCGATAGCGATTGGCTGGTGCTGGCCGACCGTCTCGGCGTCGGCGCGGCCTTGGCGCGGCGCTTGGCGGCGCTTGGCGCGCGTGGCCACGTCGTTGCCGTCGATGAAGCCGTCGATAGCGCTACGCTGGCGGCGCGCTTGGCCGCTTACCCGAATCTGCGCGGCGTCGTGCATGCGCGCGCGCTTGCTGCGGCTAGCGGCGAATCGCTCGATCCGGCGACGCTGGACGCCGCGCAACACGACGGTTGCCGCGTGCTGCTCGACCTGGTGCAGGCGATGGCGCGCACGACCTGGCAGCAAGCGCCGCAACTCGTCGTGGCGACGCAGGGCGCGGGCGGCCATGCGCCCGACGTTGCGCAAGCGCCGCTGTGGGCGATGGCGCAAGTCGCGGCGGTCGAGGCGCCGACGCTCGATGGTCTATGCGTCGATCTCGATCCGGCGCAGCGCGATGTCGAGCAGTTGGCGGCGACGCTGTGCCTCGAACTCGAAGCGGCGGCAGCGGCTTCGGTGCTTTCGGCGCGCTCGGCGATGTCGGTCGCGTGGCGCGATGGACGCTATGAGCCGCGCCTACAGCGTGCCGAAGCGAATATTTCGAGCGACGCGGCCTTGCCGGTGCGCGCCGATGCGATGTATCTGATTACCGGCGGTCTAGGCGATTTGGGCCTCGTAACGGCGCGTTGGTTGGTCGAAGAGAAGGGCGCGCGTTTCTTGACGCTGGTCGGGCGGCGCGCGCCGAGTGTGGCGGCGCAGCAACGGATTGCGGCGATCGAGGCGCTAGGCGCGCAAGTGCAGTGTATGCAGGCCGATATGGCCGATGCGCATCGAGTGGCGCAAATCGTCGAGACCGCCGCGCGCATCGCGCCGCTGTCCGGCGTTATTCATGCCGCCGGTTCGCTCGACGATGCGGCCTTGACGGCGATGAACTGGTCGCAAGTCGCAACCGTGCTCGCGCCTAAGGTCGCCGGCGCGTGGAACCTGCATCGCGCCTGCGCCGAACATAGTCTCGACTTCTTCGTGATGTATTCGTCGCTGGCGTCGGTGCTGGCGCCCGTGGGGCAGGCGAACTATGCCGCAGCGAACGGCTTCCTCGACGCCTTGGCGCATTACCGTCGCCGCCTCGGCTTGCCGGCGATGACGATCAACTGGGGGCCGTGGTCGGCGATCGGCCAGGCGATGCAGCGCACGTCCGAGGCGCAACTGCGCCAGCTCGGCATGGGCGCGATCGCTCCGGCGCAGGGCGTGGCGGTGTTGGCGCATCTGTTCGATCGTCCTAGCGCGCAGGTGTTGGTCGCGGCGATGGATTGGGACGCGATGCCGGAGTCCTTGGCGCAACGTCCGGTATTCGCGAATTTCCGTCGCCATACGGCGGCGACGCAGGACGCCGGGAACGACGGAGGACTGCAAGCGCGCTTGCAAGGTTTGCCGCAGGGCGAGCAGCGAGCGCAGGTATTGGAGGCGGTCAAAGTCGCCGTGGCGCGCATCCTCGGCCTGGAATCGGCGCGCGTGGTCGAGGAAGACGTCGGCTTCTTCGATATGGGCATGGATTCCTTGACGGCGGTCGAGTTGCGCAACGCGTTGCAAGCTGCGGCAGGCGTGAATTTGCCGACGACATTGCTGTTCAAATACCCGACGGTGCAGGCCTTGACGGCTTTTCTGGCCGACGAGATTTTCGGTTCGAACGCTGCGGCGGCGTCCGTTGCGGCGGTCGACGCCAAGCCGGTCGAGAGCAAACCCAGCGAAGCTGCGGCGCGCCCGGTCGCTGCGGTGACGGCGGAAAGCGTGAGCGAAATGACGGATGAAGAATTGGCGGCCATGATCGACGCCGAAATGTCGGGATTGTGAGGAGTATGCGATGAGCGAAGTCGAAAATAAGAAAGCCCCCGAATTGACGCCGATGCAAAAGGCCGCCTTGGCGGTCAAGGAGTTGCGTTCTCGTCTCGATGCGGTCGAAGGTGCGCAGCGCGAGCCGATCGCGATTATCGGCATGAGTTGCCGTTTCCCGCAGTCCGACGGCCCCGACGGCTATTGGCGCACCTTGGCCGAAGGGCGCGACGCGATTCGCGAAGTTCCGCCCGAGCGTTGGGATTTGGATCGCTTCTTCGATCCGAATCCGAATGCAGCCGGCAAGATCAGCACGCGTTACGGCGGCTTTATCGACGATGTCGATCGCTTCGACGCGGCGTTTTTCGGCGTGTCGCCGAGCGAAGCCGAACGCATGGACCCGCAGCAGCGCTTGCTGATGGAGCTTTCATGGCATGCGCTCGAAGACGCGGGGATTGCGCCCTTGTCCTTGCGCGGCTCGCGCACCGGGGTGTTCGTCGGCATGACGCAGATGGACTATGGCGTGATGCAATTGGGCGGGCCGGTCGAGGACATCCTGGCCTACACCGGCACCGGCAACGGCCTGTGCTTCTCGGCGGGGCGCTTGGCGTTCTTCTATGGTTTGCATGGGCCGACCTTTGCGATGGACACCGCCTGCTCGTCGTCGATGGTCGCCTTGCATCAAGCCTGCACGGCCTTGCGCAATCGCGAATGCGATCTGGCTATCGTCGCCGGCGCGCAGCTCAATCTGACGCCGCCGATGCAGATTTTCCTGTCGAAGACGCAGTCCTTCGCGCCGGACGGGCGTTGCCGCACCTTCGACGAAGCGGCGAATGGCTTCGTGCTCGGCGAAGGCGTCGGCGTGATCGTGTTGCGGCGTTTAAGCGATGCGCAAACGCGGCGCGAGCGCGTGCGGGCGTCGATACGCGCCAGCGGCGTCAATCACGACGGCCCGGCGAGCGGCCTGACCGTGCCGAACGAGATGGCGCAGGAGGCGTTGATCCGCTCGACGATCGAGCGCGCGCGGCTCGCGCCCTCGGATATCGATTATGTCGAAGCGCATGGCACCGGCACCGAACTCGGCGATCCGATCGAAGTCGGCGCAATGCGCGCGGTGTTCGGCGAGCGCGATCCGCAGCAGCCCTTGTTGATCGGTTCGGTTAAGACCAATTTAGGTCATTTGAATGCGGCGGCCGGCATGGCCGGTTTGATGAAAGTGGTGTTGATGCTGCAAAACGAGCAGGTCGCGCCGAATCTGCATTTCAAGCAGCCGAGTTCGCGCATTCGCTGGCAGGGTTTCACCGCGCGCGTGCCGACCGAATTGACGCCGTGGCCGCGTAGTCAGCGCCCGCGCCGCGCCGGGGTCAGCTCCTTCGGCCTGTCGGGCACCAATGTGCATGTCGTATTGGAGGAAGCGCCCTTGCCCCTGCCGCCAGCAGGCGGCGATGCGCGTCCGCTGCATCTCTTGACGCTGTCGGCGCGCAACGAGAAGGCCTTGCGCGAATTGGCGCAGGCGTATCGCGATCTGCCCGACGATCTTCGGTTGGCCGATATCTGCTACAGCGCCAATACCGGACGCAGCGCGCTTGCGTGGCGTTTGGCGATACGCGCCGCCACGCGCGCCGAGTTGCGCGAACGGTTGAGCGCGTTTATCGACGAATCGAGTACGTCCGAGGGGACGGCTGGCTTATGGTGCGCGCAGATTCCCAAGGGCGGCGCGGGCCGCTTGGCGATGTTGTTTGCCGACGACATCGCGGTCGATGCGGTGCGGGCCTTGGCGCAGACGCAGCCTACGGTAGCGGCGACTCTGGCGCAGTGCGAAGAACTCTATCGCGGTGGCGTATTCGTCGCAGGACTGCATGACGGCGCAGCGGTGTTGGCCTGCCAACTGGCGATGGTCGATCTCTGGGCGAATTGGGGCGTGCGTCCTGCGGCGGTCGCCGGTTGGGGCGTCGGCGAATTGAGCGCCTTATGCGTCGCTGGCGCTCTGGATCGCGCTCAGGCCTTTCGCGCCGTGGGCGGCGAGGCGGTGGATGCCGCCTCGCCGCAGATGGCGGTGTATGGCGCCAACACCCAAGGCGGCGCACGCGCGTTCGCCGCCCAGCCCGGCTACCGCTGGCAGCGACAGTCGCCGTCGAATCAAGCGGCGACCGCCGAAGCTTTGGCGACGGCGGGCTTCAAGATTTCGTTCGGCGTCGGCGCTACGGCGGGCCTGACGGCCTTGCGAGCTTATGTCAAAGATATGCTAGTCGCAATCGACGATGCCGATCTCTGGCACGGATTGCTGGAGACTCTGGCGCAAGCGTATCTGCGCGGCGTTGCGGTCGATTGGGAAGGCTTCGACGCCGGCTATGCGCGCCGCAAGGTCAAATTGCCCGGTTATCGTTTTCAAGGTCAACGCTTTTGGTTGGATTTCAAACCCGAAGCCGCTGTTGCCGTCGCCGCAATGGCGGCTTCGTGCGCCGTACCGACGGCGCGGCCTGCGGCGCTTGCTCCCGCTGTGTCCGTAGGTTGGGCTGATAAGCCCAACGCTTCTGCGGAATCCGTTGGGCGCCCAAAGTCAGCCCAACCTACGCCTGCCGTCGGCTTGTCGCATCTGCTCGGCAATCAATTGGAAGCCGCCGCGACGGCGATCAACGAAGTGGTCGCGCAGCAATTGCAGTTTCTGCGTAACCGTATGGCGTCGGCGCAACCGGCTGCGCCAGCAGCCGTCCCGCCAGCGCCGACTTTTGCGCCCGAGGCCACCCAGCCGGAACTTCCCTCCACTCCCAAGCCACCTGCGCTGCTTGCATCGACCTTGGGCGATTGGCATTTGCTGATGTTGGCGGCGGACGATAAAGACGCGCTCGAAAAAACCACCGAGGCATGGCTGGCCGACGGCGATAAGGCGTGTCTGTACGGTAAAGTCGGCACGGGTAAAGAACGTCGCCTCCTAGTGCATAACGGTCTGGAAGATGCGCGCACGGCCTTGGGCGTCGATGGCAAGCGCGATCCTAAGCGCATCGTCACGATGACTGCGCGCGCCTCGCGCTCCGTGGTGTTTATGTTCCCCGGCGTCGGCGACCATTATCTGCGCATGGGGCAAGGCTTGTATCGTAACGAAGCCGTGTTCCGCGCCGAAGTCGACCGCTGCTGCGATTTATTGCAGCCCTTATTGGGTAGCGATTTGCGCGAGGTGGTCTATCCGCCGCAAAGCGCAGCCGAGGCGCCGGCTGCCGCTGCGCCGAAAATGGATTTGCGCGCGATGCTGGGACGCGGCGCGGCGCCGGTCGATCCCGCCGAAGCCCGCCTGAATCAGACCGTGCATAGCCAGCCGCTGGTATTCATCATGGAATACGCGCTAGGTCGCTTATGGCAAGCGCGCGGCTTGCAGCCGCAGGCGATGATAGGCTACAGCGTCGGCGAAT
>DATETD010000132.1:0-3166 GCA_035283885.1 Rhodocyclaceae bacterium | reverse complement strand
TCGACTAGTATGACGTTCGTTATGTTGGCCATATGCGCGGTTTCCTTTATGTTTGGGTTTCTTTGGCGGCGGGCAGGTCGATGACGAAGACCGCGCCGCCTTGGGGCAGGTTGTCGCCGCCGAGCTTACCGCCGAATTCGCGCACGATGCCGGCGGAGATCGCCAGACCCAGGCCGAGGCCGACGCCGGCTTCTTTGGTGGTGAAGAAGGGTTCGAACAGGCGCTGGAGCTAGAAGGCTTCGACTGCCAGTCGTTCGCCTCGGCGGAAGAAGCACGCACCCGCATCGCGCCGGACTACCCCGGCGTCGTGGTCAGCGACATCCGCCTGCCCGGCAAGGACGGCATGACGCTGCTGCGCGAACTGCGCGCTGTCGACGACCAACTGCCGGTGGTGCTGATCACCGGCCACGGCGACATCGCCATGGCGGTGCAAGCGATGAAAGACGGCGCCTACGACTTCCTCGAAAAACCCTTCGCCTCCGAACACTTCGTCGACGTGGTGCGCCGCGCGCTCGAAAAACGCCGACTCACGCTCGAAGTGCACAGCCTCAGACGCCAACTGGCCGGACGCGACGCGATCGAAAACCGCATCGTCGGCCGCTCGCCCGCCATCGGCCAACTGCGCCGCCTGCTGCTCGACATCGCCGCCACCGATGCCGACGTAATGATCCATGGCGAAACCGGAACCGGCAAAGAACTCGTCGCGCGCTGCCTGCACGACTACAGCCGCCGCAGCAAAAAACCCTTCGTCGCGCTCAACTGCGGCGGCCTGCCCGAAACCCTGTTCGAAAGCGAACTGTTCGGCCACGAAGCCGGCGCCTTCTCGGGCGCGAGCAAACGCCGCATCGGCAAACTCGAACACGCCAACGGCGGCACGCTATTCCTCGACGAAATCGAATCGATGCCGATGTCGATGCAAATCAAACTCTTGCGCGTCTTGCAGGAACGCTGCATAGAACGACTCGGCGCCAACACCTTGATCCCGCTCGACTGCCGCATCGTCGCCGCCACCAAAACCGACCTGCGCAAACACGCCGACGCCGGCCATTTTCGCGCCGACTTCTACTACCGCCTGAATGTCGTCACGCTTAACCTGCCCGCGCTACGCGAACGCCGCGAGGATATCGTAATGCTATTCAACTGCTTCGTCGACCGCTCGGCGCAACGCTATGCCCGCCCGCCGCCCGACATCGACCCCAGCGTACTGCAACAACTTTTAGCCCACGCCTGGCCCGGCAACGTGCGCGAACTCGGCAACGCCGCCGACCGCTTCGTACTCGGCATCCATAAAAATTTCATCGGCGGCAACGAAGCCGAAACCGCCGGCCCCGTACCGCTGGCGCAGGCGGTGGAGGTTTACGAACGCAATCTAATCGCCGGGGCATTGGGGCGAGTCGGCGGAAATTTGAGCCGCGCGGCGGAGATGCTGAAGGTGGCGAAAGCGACGCTGCATGACAAGGTTAAGAAGTATGGGTTGTGAGGGGGGATTTGGGCGACGGTCGATGGTGGAGGATGGATTAACAAGGTCTTTATATCCGTCTTGCCAGAGCCGAGTTTTATATATTCTGAAATTTCAGGTTATCCTCTAAACGAAAATGTTGGAATATTAGATCTAATCACATGGTGCCCTATGAACCGTAATCCACCGGACAATGTCAAAAAGTACCTTCGCGAGGAGGTGTGCTTCGGGTGTCCTGTTCCGAATTGCGGCAGTCCTTATCTTGAGTGGCACCACTTCGATCCACCATGGCATTTAGAAGAGCATCACAGACCGGAAGGTATGATTGCCTTTTGTCGAGAACATCATATTCAAGCTGATCACGGCGCCTTTACAGTAGAACAAATTCATAGCTTTAAGAGATATGCGAAAGAGAATTCAACGCAGGTGAAAGGCCAATTCAACTGGATGCGCAATCGATTGCTAGCCGTTGTGGGCGGTAACTTTTTCTACGAAACACTGGTCATTTTTCAGTTCAAAGAAAAGCCTGTAATTTGGTTTGAGCGGAACGCCAACGAGTATCTGCTGCTTAATTTATCGATGCTTACAACATCGAACCAGCCCCGCGCCTATATACGCAATAACGAATGGTTCAATACCGGCGGTGAGGAAGATATTGAATGTCCTCCTTCGGCCAAGAGGCTTAAAATCAGTTATCCAAACGGGGATTTGGTCAGCATCGAGTTCTTTGAATTGCTCACGGTCGCCGACGCTAAGAAGAAGCCCGTAGGTTGGGCTGACGAAGGAAGCCCAACAACGGCGGCGATACGACCAATGATATTTGGGCAATCGACAGCGCAAATATTGTAAAACGCAATACTACGTCATGCACCGATTGTTGGGCTTCCTATCGTCTGCCCAACCTACATGGACTTAGTTGCCGCTGTTTTTTTCGAGGTCATCGATCAGTTCGGCGACCGTACCAAAGCGAGCGCGACGGGTGCGTGCAATTTCGTCGGCCTCGGCCATCGCTGCACGGGTTTCGGCGTTCGGCACTTTGAGCGTGAATGGCATCTGTTTATCGGCGACAACGCGCATCAAAAACACGCGCACGGCATCGGAGACGGTGAGGCCCATCGCGGCCAGTGTCTCCGTGGCTTGCGCCTTGATTTGTTCGTCCACGCGGACGTGAACCATTGCGGTGGTAGCCATAGCAGTCTCCTTTTCAGTTGAGATACATTGTATCTTGTACACACGCAAAAAGCGAACAGAGGCGATTTCAGGCGCGGCGGACGTGACGACCGACAGCCAAAATAGATGGTCAAATACGCGGTAGCCAAATTGGGCTTGCCAGCCCAACGCGGGCTATCCAATCCACATGGGATCCGTTGCGTTGAACTACGCCGCCAACAGCGGTAGATCGCGAAAAATCTCGGCGACGGCAACGACTAGTTCGGGAAAAGCCGCCGGCGAGCATTCATCCTCGACGCCGAACACCGATGGCGCGCCATAACCGCCCGATTCCAAACGATATATCGTCACCGAACGGTCGCCGGGATGCGCCAGCCAGTATTCCGCCACGCCATGTCGTTCGTACAAGGCGCGCTTGGTGCGTTGATCGTACACGGCGGTGGCGGGCGACAGCACCTCGATCGCCCAATCCGGCGCGCCTAGACAGCCGCGATCGTCTTTAAGCTTTTCGGCATCGAACACGACGACGATATCCGG
>DATETD010000131.1:0-10826 GCA_035283885.1 Rhodocyclaceae bacterium | reverse complement strand
TCGATCGGCGGCGACGATGTGAAAATCGAGCGTGCGGGCAAGCGTTTTACGGTGGATGTGCAGTTCCTCGTTCCGGTCAGGCGCGCCGTCGCATGGGCGGTCGTCACCGATTTCGAGCATATGACCGAATTTATTCCCAATCTGACCTTGAGTCAGGTTGTATCTCGGGGGCATGATAGCGTCCGCATCCGGCAAAAGGCGGTGGGCTATCTCGGGCCGTTCCCGGTCGAGGTGGAGTCGGTGCGCGAGGTGCAGATGTCGCATCCGCGGGAGATTCGCGCCAGGGGCGTCGGCGGCAATGTCGAAAAGATCGAGAGCGTCATGACGCTGGAGGCGGTGGGCGAGGGAACCCAAATTCGTTACCACGTCGAAGCCGAACCCGACTTCTGGTTCCCGCCTTTGATCGGGCCGGCGATGGTCAGGAAAAAGACCGTCGAGCAATTCACTGCCTTGATTGCCGAAATGCGGCGACGGCGCTGAAAAGTCGGCGCTGGCGGGACGGATGGGCGATCAGGTCTTGCCGTCGGGTTTGCCGTTGGGCGTCGTCGGTGCGGTTCCGGCCGGCGTAGCGGGCGATGGGGTGCTTGGCGGCGCGTTCGACGGCAGCGGCGCGGCTTGGGTAACCACTTTGGGCGGCGGGAGCAGCGAGGGGTCGACGCCTTTGCCGGTCAGTTGCAGATAGAGTTTCTTTTCTGCGGCGAATTTGATGCGGATTTCTTCGGTTTCGCGCGTTTTGGCGCTCAAGGCGGTTTGCTGGGCGGTGAGCTCTTTTTCGTTGTCGCGCAATTGGGCTTTGAAGTCGGCGGGCATGGCGGTCCCTTTGTAAAACTCCCGTTCGCGGTCGAGAACTTTCTTTTGTTTGTTGGCCTCGTCCAGGCGCGATTTCGTCTGCGCGATCGCCGCGGCGACTTCGGCTAACGCCCGGTCGCGCGTGGCGTCGACATCTTTTTCGCTCGAATAGGTAGCGAGCACCGCCAACGCGCGGCGGTGTTCCTCGACCTTTTTCTTTTTCTCTTCTTCTTTACGCGCAAGCTCGGCTTGACGGAACGCCAACTGCTCTTCGGTCAGCGGCGCTTCGTTGCGTTTGATGACGAAGCCCTTGGGATCGCGCTCTTCGTGGGCGCGTCCTTGGCACGCAGGAGGCATAAAATCGTTGCATACCTTGCGCCCGGCGGCGTCGTTGCAACAGATGATCTTCGGCTGAGCCGGCGGCGAAGCGCCTTGGGCAGCCAAGTGGCCGCTCCATGCGGCGGGGACGGTGCATAACAGGGCCAAAAGCTTGCGCATAAGATTCTCCCGGAAGGAACTAAGCGTGAGGGGTTAGGGGGCGGTGGATGGGAGTGTATCGATGCCGTAGCTCGCGCGGTAGGCGCGGATCGCGGCAAGATGTTGCTTGAGTTCCCGCTGGTCGCTGGTGTCGCCGATGTAGGCGATCAGGTCGTCCAAGGTGGCGATGGCGATTGTCGGCAGACCATACTGTCGCTCGACTTCCTGCACGGCGGATAGTTCGCCTTGGCCGCGTTCCTGACGATCCAAGGCGATCAGTATGGCGCACGGGGTGGCCCCGGCGGCGCGGATCAGTTCGACGGATTCGCGCACCGAGGTGCCGGCGGAAATTACGTCGTCGATAATCGCGACGCGTCCGGCCAGGGGCGCGCCGACGATGCTGCCGCCTTCGCCATGATCCTTGGCTTCCTTGCGGTTATAGGCGTAAGGGCGGTTCTGCCCGAGTCGCGACAGCTCCATCGCCGTGCCGGCGACCAAGGGGATTCCCTTGTATGCCGGGCCGAACAGCATGTCGTAAGGCAGGGCGGCGGCGTCTAGGCTTTGGGCGTAAAAGCGGCAAAGTCGGGCGAGCGAGTCGCCGTCGTTGAACAGTCCGGCATTGAAGAAGTAGGGACTCAAGCGTCCGGCCTTGGTTTTGAACTCGCCGAAGCGCAGCACGCC
Organism: Rhodocyclaceae bacterium; assembly: GCA_035283885.1. GTDB lineage: Bacteria > Pseudomonadota > Gammaproteobacteria > Burkholderiales > Rhodocyclaceae > DATETD01. The sequence goes on along the minus strand of DATETD010000131.1, from coordinate 8,879 downwards.
CAGCTTGCAAGCGAAGGCGATAAACTCTTGGCTGAGTTGCCGACGGGGGGTGAGCGCGGCGTTTGGATCGGTCACGGTGGGGCGATGGGGAGCTAAAGGAGTGGAGGTGGTGGTGGCGTTCATGGCTGGCATTGTACTGAAATCGTGGGAAATCTATGCTGCGAATTATTAACCTGAATCTTAACGGCATTCGCTCGGCAGCGGGGAAAGGTTTTTTCGACTGGTTGGGGGCGCAATCGGCGGACTATGTGTGCGTGCAGGAGCTTAAGGCGCAGTTGCCCGATCTATCGTCGGCGATGCAGTCGCCTGGTGATTTTCAGGGATACTTCCATGCGGCGCAGCAGCGCGGCTATAGCGGCGTCGGCGTGTATGCGCGGCAGGCGCCCCTGCGGATTGTCGAGGGCTTGGGCGATGCGGAGTTCGACGCCGAAGGGCGTTATGTGCAATTGGACTATGCGCGTTTGTCGGTGATTTCGCTGTACCTACCTTCGGGGTCGAGTTCGGAGGAGCGGCAGCAGGCCAAGTTTCGCTATCTGGATCGTCTGCGGCCTCGGCTGGAGGCCGTGATGCGCGCAGCGCAACGCGACGGGCGTGAGGTGGCGCTATGCGGCGATTGGAATATCGCGCACCGAGAAATCGATTTGAAGAACTGGCGCGCGAATCGGAAGAACTCCGGTTTCTTGCCCGAAGAGCGCGCTTGGTTGTCGGCGCTGTTCGACGATTTGGGTTGGGTGGATGTCTATCGTTCCTTGTATCCGGAAGCGATGGGCGAGGCCTATACCTGGTGGTCGAATCGCGGGCAAGCCTGGGCGAATAATGTCGGTTGGCGCATCGATTATCAAATCGCCACCCCCGGATTGGCGCGGCGCGCGCGTGCGGCGGGCGTGTATAAGGAGCAGCGCTTTTCCGATCATGCGCCCTTATGGGTGGATTACGACTGGATGTCGGAGTAATCGAGCGCGGATTTTGTTGAGTTGCATGGATACAGGCTGGTACAATCCCCGGCTTTTCAAGCTGTTACTTTAGAGACCTCAAGGAGTGAGTGAAATTATGGCTGTTGAACGTACCCTGTCGATCATCAAACCCGATGCCGTAGCCAAAAATGTGATCGGCAAGATCTATTCGCGTTTCGAGACTAACGGTCTCAAAATCGCCGCCGCACGCATGGTGCACCTGTCGCGTCAGGACGCCGAAGGCTTCTATGCGGTGCACAAAGAGCGTCCATTTTTCAAGGACTTGGTCGAGTTCATGATTTCCGGGCCGGTGATGGTGCAGGTGCTCGAAGGCGAAGGCGCCGTATTGAAAAACCGCGATCTGATGGGAGCTACCGATCCTAAGAAGGCCACGCCCGGCACGATCCGCGCCGACTTTGCCGACAGCATCGACGCGAATGCGGTGCATGGCTCGGATTCGGCGGAAAACGCCGCGATCGAAATCGCCTATTTCTTCCCGTCGCTCAACGTTTATTCGCGTTAATGCCTCATGGCGGTCAATCTGCTCGATTTCGATGCGGACGGCCTGACGGCCTGGTTTGCGCAGCACGGCGAAAAGCCTTTCCGCGCACGCCAGGTGCTGCGTTGGGTGCATCGTTGCGGCGAGGGCGACTTCAACGCCATGAGCGATCTCGCGCGCTTGTTGCGCGAGAAATTGCAGGTGCAGGCGACCGTCTCGCCAGCGCCGACTTTGAGCGACCGTCTGGCCGAGGATGGCACGCGCAAGTTTTTGTTCGATGTCGGCCAGGGGAATGCGGTGGAAACCGTGTTTATCCCCGAAACCGAACGCGGCACGCTGTGCATTTCCTCGCAGGCCGGTTGCGCACTCGACTGTGCGTTTTGCTCGACCGGCAAGCAGGGGTTCAATCGCAATCTGACCACGGCGGAAATCGTCGGCCAGTTATGGGCGGTGAATCGCGCTTTGCGCCAGGAAGCGCAAGCCGCGGGCGCTATGGGTGCTGTGGTCGAAGAGCGCTATATCAGCAATGTGGTGTTGATGGGGATGGGCGAGCCGCTGACCAATTTCGATAGCCTCGTGCCTGCATTGCATTTGATGTTGGACGATAACGCCTATGGGCTGTCGCGGCGGCGCGTGACGGTGTCCACCGCCGGCATCGTGCCGGGGATCGATCGCCTGGCGAAGGCCTGTCCGGTGGCGCTGGCGGTGTCGCTGCATGCGCCGACCGACGGCTTGCGCGACCGCTTGGTGCCGATCAATCGCAAATACCCCTTGGCCGAGTTGATGGCGGCTTGTCGGCGCTATCTGCATGTCGCGCCGCGCGATTATGTAACTTTCGAATATGTAATGCTCGATGGGGTGAACGACAGCGACGCCGATGCGCGCGCGCTGTTGCATCTGGTGCGCGATGTGCCGTGCAAGTTCAATTTGATCCCCTTCAACCCCTTTCCAGGCTCGAATTTCCGTCGCTCTCCGTCCGAGCGGATTCGCCGTTTCGCCACGATTCTGCTCGATGCGGGGCGCGTGACCACCACGCGCAAGACGCGCGGCGACGATATCGACGCCGCGTGCGGCCAACTGGCCGGCAAGGTGCTGGATAAATCGAGGCGCGTGCAACGCGACGCGCAAGGATGAACTGAATTGCGGATGGAAACGGAGGGGCGGCGGCGATGAAAAATTATTCGGTGACGATGGCGGCGTTGCTGCTGCTGTCGGCGTGCGCCACCACGGGATCGCCGCAGGGCGAAGGCTCGCAGCAAGCGGTTTCGGCGCAGGTTGCAGGCAGCGATGCGGAACGGCGCGCCAAGGTGCATACCGAACTCGGTTCCTTGTATCTCGAAGACGGACGTGCGGCGGTGGCCTTGGAGGAAGCGAGAATCGCTTTGGCGGCCGAGCCCGCTTATGCGCCGGCCTATAATCTGTTGGGCTTGACGCATATGACCTTGGGCGAGACGCGCTTGGCCGAGGAGAATTTTCTCAAGGCGTTGGCGTTGGCGCCGGGCGATCCCGAGATCAATAATAATTACGGCTGGTTTTTATGCCAGAATCGGCGCGAGAAAAAGGCGATGGAGTATTTCATGGCGGCGGCGCGCAATCCCTTATACGCCACCCCCGGTAAGCCTTACGCCAATGCCGGCGTGTGCGCGGTGCGTATGAAGGACGATACGGCGGCCGAGGAGTATCTGACCAAGGCGATCCGCTGGCAACCGCAGAATCCGCAGGCCTTGTATTGGATGGCCGATTTGCAGTACCGTCAAGGGCGCTATCTCGAAGCGCGCCAAGGCACCTTGGAAATCGAGAAAATTATGGAGCCGACAGCCGAGGTGATCTGGCTCGCCTTACGCATAGAGCGCAAGCTGGGCGGTCGGGAAATGGAAGCCCGTTTGGCGTCTCAACTGCGGCGGCGGTTTCCCGGTACGCCGGAGCACCGTCAATTGACTCAGGGGAATTACGAGTGAGCGAATACCTGAACGAAAGGGAGGCGGCCGCAGCAGCAGCGGGAGCGACTCCGCAACGGGCTGCGCCGGGGGCCATTCTGCGAGCGGCGCGCGAGCAGCGCGGCCTGTCGATTTCCAATGTATCCGACGTGATACGCTTCAGCCCACGGCAGATCGAAGCGCTGGAGCGCGACGACTACGCCAGTTTGCCGGGGATGACGGTCGTGCGCGGTTTTGTGCGCGGCTATGCCAAATTTTTGCAGCTCGATGCGGCGCCGTTGTTGGCCGGGTTGGAGCCGGCGGTTCAGCCGGAAGGCGTGTCGCCGCCTCCCAATATGGGCTATGCCGATGCGCCGCCTTTACTGGAGCGAGTTTCGCTGAGAAAGCTCGCCATCGGTCTGTTGGTGGTGGTAGTGGCCTTGCTTGGCGCGATGCTGATTTCCAAGACTTCGCGCGACAACATCGTCGAGGGGGCAGGAATGCAGGCGTCGGAAGGCGATGCGCCCCAGCCGCCCGCGACGGCGCCCGCCCCCGTGGCGGACAGCGGCGCTACGCCGTCGCCTGCGCCAGCGGTGTCTTCCGCCGCGAAGCCCTTGGTCGAGGCAGCGCCGGTCGTTGCGGGCGGCGAGGACTTGTTGCTCGAATTCGACGACCAATCGTGGATCGAAGTGCGCGATGCGTCGCAGAAAATTATCTATTCGGGCGTATTCGCCAAAGGAACGCGCAAGGCGATTTCGGGGCAAGGGCCGTTCCACTTATGGGTCGGCAAAGCCTCCGCCGTGCGTGTGGCGCGTAGCGGACGTAGCGTCGATCTGCGCCCATCGACGCGCGAGGATGTGGCGAGGCTAAGCATCGAATGAGTGTAAATCCGACGGAATCGGGCACGGAATCGAACGTAGAATCGAACATGGTGAGGCGGCATAGCCTGTGCGCACAGATTGCAAAAGTCGGCGTTGGCGGGACGGCGCCCGTGGTCGTGCAGTCGATGACCAATACCGATACCGAAGACGTGTTCGCTACCGCGGTGCAGGTCGCCGAACTCGCGCGCGCCGGCTCCGAACTGGTGCGCATCACCGTGAATACGCGCGCAGCGGCGGCGGCGGTGCCGAAAATCCGCGAACGCCTGGCGCAAATGAATCTCGATGTGCCGTTGATCGGCGATTTTCATTTCAATGGGCATAAATTGCTCACCGAGGTTCCCGAGTGCGCCGAGGCGCTGGCCAAATTGCGCATCAATCCCGGCAATGTCGGCAAGGGGGCCAAGCGCGACGAACAGTTTGCGCAACTGATCGAAATCGCCTGTCGCTACGACAAGCCGGTGCGCATCGGCGTCAATTGGGGCAGCCTCGATCCCGAATTGCTGGCGCGCATCATGGACGAGAACGCCCGCAGCGCCATGCCGAAAAATGCGACGCAAATCATGCGCGCGGCGATGGTGACGTCGGCGCTCGAATCGGCGGCTAAGGCGCAGGAATTCGGCCTGCCCGCCGATCATATCGTGTTGTCGTGCAAAGTGTCCGGCGTGCAGGATTTGATCGCGATCTACCGCGAATTGGCGCGGTGTTGCGACTATCCCTTGCATCTGGGGCTGACCGAGGCCGGCATGGGCAGCAAGGGCATCGTCGCTTCGACCGCGGCTTTGTCGGTGCTGCTGCAAGAGGGCATCGGCGATACGATCCGCGTCTCACTGACGCCCGAACCCGGCGGCGACCGCACGCGCGAAGTCGTCGTGGCGCAAGAAATCTTGCAAACCTTGGGGCTGCGTGCGTTTACCCCGTTGGTCGCGGCCTGTCCCGGTTGCGGGCGCACCACGAGTACGGTGTTTCAATCGCTGGCGCAGGATATTCAAACCTATGTGCGCAGTCGCATGCCGCAATGGCGCGACGAAAAGATCGGCGTCGAGAATATGACCTTGGCCGTGATGGGCTGCGTGGTCAATGGCCCTGGCGAAAGCAAGCACGCGAATATCGGCATCTCCTTGCCCGGCACCGGCGAAGCGCCGGTCGCGCCGGTGTATGTCGATGGCGCGCGCGCGACGACCTTACGCGGCGAGAATATCGTCGCCGAATTTCGGCAAATTATCGACGACTATGTGGCGCAGCACTACCCGAGTCGTCTGGATGGAACAGCATTATGAGTCAAACATTGCAGGCCGTGCGGGGCATGAACGACATTCTGCCCGACGAAGCCGAGCGTTGGGAGCAGTTCGAAGCGATTTTGCGCGCTTGGCTGCGCGCCTACGCCTATCGCCCGATTCGGATGCCGCTGGTCGAGCCGACGCCGCTGTTCGCGCGCGCGATCGGCGAAGTCACGGATATCGTCGAAAAAGAAATGTACTCGTTCGAGGACGCCTTGAACGGCGAAAAGCTGACCTTGCGCCCCGAAGGCACGGCCTCGTGCGTGCGTGCGGTGTTGCAACACAATCTGCTGTACGAAGGCCCGAAACGCTTGTGGTATCTCGGGCCGATGTTCCGCCACGAGCGCCCGCAGAAAGGCCGTTATCGCCAGTTTCATCAGCTTGGCGTCGAAGCCTTGGGTTATTCCGGCCCGGATGTCGATGCCGAACAGATCGCGATGTGCGCGCGCCTATGGCAAACCTTGGGTCTTGGCGATATTCGCCTCGAAATCAATTCTCTGGGGCAAAGCGAAGAGCGCGCGCAACACCGCAACGCCTTGATCGCCTATTTCGAAGGCCGGCGCGAACGGCTCGATGCCGACGCTTTGCGACGTTTGCATAGCAACCCGTTGCGCATTCTCGACAGCAAGAATCCGGCGATGCAGGACTTGATCGAAGGCGCGCCGCGACTGATGGACTATCTCGGGCCTGAGTCCTTGGCGCATTTCGACGGCGTGCAAACGCTGTTGCAGGAACTCGGATTGGCGTATCGCATCAATCCGCGACTGGTGCGCGGGCTGGATTATTACAACCTAACGGTATTCGAGTGGGTGACCGACCGACTCGGCGCGCAAGGCACGGTCTGCGCCGGCGGGCGTTACGACGGTTTGCTGGCGCAACTCGGCGGCAAGACCGCGCCGGCCTGCGGTTTTGCGATGGGCATCGAACGCTTGTTGGCGTTGTGGCAAGACGTGGCCGAGCGCGCGGCGATTCCGCCGCTCGATGTGTATGTCGTACATCAAGGCGAGGGTGCGGAGCGCGCCGCGTTCCGTTTGGCCGATACCTTACGCAGCGCAGGATATGCGGTGCAACTGCATTGCGGCGGCGGCGGTTTCAAAGCGCAGATGAAGAAAGCCGACGCTTCGGGCGCGTTGCTGGCCTTAATACTCGGCGCTGACGAGACGGCGGCGGGCGAAGCGACGGTCAAACCCTTGCGCGCGCATCTGGCGATGGCGGGGCAGACGCGCATCGCCAATGACCGGCTGATCGATTTTATTGCAGGTATTTTGAGGAAGGATCAACATGGCCGTATATGACCTGGAAGAGCAGGAGCAACTCGACGAGATTAAGACCTGGTGGACGCAGTATGGCAATCTGGTCACCGGCCTAGTGACCGCCGCAGCGATCGCCGTTGCGGCTTGGCAGGGTTGGAATGCATGGCAGCGCCATCAGTCGGCGGGGGCTTCGGCTATTTTCGCCAGCCTGCAGCAAGCGGCGGGGCAGAAGGACGCCAAGCGTTCGCGCGAACTCGCCGGCGAATTGATCGACAAGTACTCCGGCACCGCGTATGCCGGCATGGGCGCCTTATTGGCGGCGCGTATCCAGATCGATAGCGACGACGCCAAGAACGCGCGCGTGCAACTTGCTTGGGCCGCCGACAATGCGGTGGATCCGGGCTTGCGCGATCTGGCGCGCTTGCGCTTGGCGACGGTGCTGCTCGACGAAAAGGACTACGACGAAGCCGCGCGTCGCTTGGCGGCGGAACCCGCCGCGCCGTTCGCCTTGCGTTTTGCCGAATTGCGCGGCGATGTGCTCGCGGCGCAAGGCAAGACCGCCGAAGCGCGCGCGGCCTACGATGTCGCACTCAAACGCGCGGCGGCGAAAGATACTAAAGCCGAGTCCGGCGAAGCGACGAAGTCTCATTCGGCGTATATGGAAGTGCTCGAAGCGAAACGCCATGCGCTCGGCGCGACGCCTGCCGTGGCAACGCCGGCGGCGCCCGCAGCGAAATCGGGAGCGGACAAGTGAGGCGAGCGCACGTCGGGGGACTACTGATCGCGGCGGTGTTGCTGGGCGCGTGTTCTGCGTGTTCTTCTACGCAGAAGCTCAATCCATTCGCATCGAACGACGGCAAGAATCGCCCCACCGAGTTGCAGCCTTTCACGCCTAGCGCCGAACTGGCCCTACGCTGGCAGTCCAATGTCGGCAGCGCCGGCTCGGCGCATGTATTCACCCCGGCGGTGGTCGGCGACAGCGTCTATGCCGCGGCGCGCGACGGCGCGGTGCAACGCATCGACGGCGGTCGCACCGTTTGGCGCATCGGCTTGAACCAGCCGATTTCGGGCGGCGTCGGCAGCGACGGCAAACGCGTGGCGGTCGGCACCGAAAAGGGCGAAGTGATTGTGCTCGACGCCGCCGACGGCCATGAGTTGTGGCGCGCGCGCGCCAGTTCCGAAGTGCTCGCCGCGCCGGTGCTCGGCGAAGGTTTGGTGATCGCGCGCTCGGGCGATGCGCGGATTTTCGGCTTCGACGCCAACGACGGCAAGCGTCGCTGGGTGTATCAACGCAGCACGCCGGCTTTGTCCTTGCGCACGAATGTCGGCATTATGCTGACCGGACGCCTGATCTTGGCGGGCTTCCCCGGCGGCAAACTCGTCGCCATCTCCAGCGGCAATGGCGCGGCGGTATGGGAAGGCACGGTGGCCCTGCCCAAGGGCGCGACCGAGTTGGAGCGCGTTACCGATGTCACCAGCACGGCGGCGGTGGGCGACGGCATCGCCTGTGCAGTGGCGTTTCAGGGGCGCGTCGCGTGCTTCGACCTGAACGACGGCCATCTGCTGTGGTCGCGCGAGATGTCGTCGATGGCCGGTCTGGATATCGATAACCGTTACGTCTATGTCGTCGACGATAAAGGGATCGTCTACGCGTTGGATCGCAGCAGCGGTTCCAGCGTCTGGAAGCAGGATAAGCTGTACCTGCGCGGCCCGTCGCGGCCCGTGTCCTTGGGATCGCAGATCGCGCTCGCCGACTATCAAGGCGTAGTGCATTTACTGTTGCGCGAGGACGGCGCCTTGGCCGCTCGTTTTACGACCGACGGTAGCCGTGCGATCGCTGCGCCGCAGCGTCAGGGCGAAAACGGATTTGTGGTGCAAACCGCGCAAGGGGGTGTGTTCGCCCTGGAAAAACGCTAACCGATGAACCCAACTCTCGTTATCGTCGGTCGCCCCAATGTGGGCAAGTCGACCCTGTTCAATCGCCTCACGCGCACCCGCGATGCGCTGGTGGCCGATCAACCCGGTTTGACGCGCGACCGACATTACGGCCATGGCCGTTTGGGCAGTCGCCCGTATCTGGTCGTCGATACCGGCGGCTTC
>DATETD010000130.1:0-5446 GCA_035283885.1 Rhodocyclaceae bacterium | reverse complement strand
TGGCTGGCTGGTATAGCAGGCCGACGTGGTTCCCAACGGGGTCGATATCGTCGATGCGGCATCCTGCACCATATAGCGCTGCGTTCCCGACGGGCAACTGCCCGAACTCGCTTGCGCCGCGCCGACGGTGCAGCTCGTGCTGCCGCAGGCGGCGAAATCGCTGCTCAAGGCCGATGAGGTCGGAGTGCCGGAGGTACACGCCGACGTTGTACCGCCGCCGGCGGCAAGCGCCGTCGTTTTGACGACACCATAACGCTTCGATCCCGACGGACTGCACGCCTGATAGACGCTGGCCGCCTGGGTCGCATCGCAAGTGCACGACGTGTATGTGCCGTCGCTGCATGCATCGATGCCGGTAACGCACGAACCGCTCGCCTGACAGGTCGCGGCATAGTCGACATTCACCGGGTCGAGCGCCACCGTAGTCATATTCGGCAAGCCGATATTATTGGTATTGCCGCCCAAACCCGACAGCACGGTTTTATTGGCAGTGTCGTCGCTCGCCGGGCCGCTGGAATTGGGGTTGGAGATAAAAATCTGGAAAGTGCGCGAGCAGCCGTTGGCCGAGGTCAGCGGCGATTTGAAGCGGGTGTAGGCGGTGGTATAGCCGTTGGGATCGGCATACGGCGCCGGTTCGACGCCATTCGGCGAGTAAGAATAGCCGCCGGTCAGGTAGTTATACACGTCGTATTGATAATTGCCGTAGGGCGTATTCGAGTTACGTTTTTCCTTTGTGCCGTTGATGTCGTTGTAGATGGTGTCGAGCTTGGCGCTCAAGGTCGATTTATTGGCGTCGGTCATCGCGCCGAGCGGAAAACGCACAAAGCCGCCATTGTCGTTGGCGCTACCGGAGGTGACGAATTCGAACAGTCCCAGATTGACGCCGCTGTCCACCAAGCCAGAATCGTTGATCAGGGATTTAATCGCCGCCACTTCCGATTGTCCCTGCGCCAACCCACCCGGCCATTGCTGCGACTGGCGCGCCCAATTCGAGGTATTGTCGAGCACGATCAAGATATTGGGATTATCGGAGCTTCCCGCACTACTGCCGGTGAAGATATCGATATCGTCGGCCAAACTGCGTACTGGCGAAAAAACCAAAGTGCTTGCCAAAACGACCGACAAAGCTCTGGAAAAGTCGTTTTTTTTCATGATCGTCTCCTTGAAATTGCCCTACTTTGCATCTCCGTCGCGCCAGCGCCGAGTTTTCGACTCATGGTCATGTTAATTGCATGTGACCGACAAACCCGCCGAATCGGTGCGTACGCCAAAACCCTGCACCACCTTGACTTCGGTCTGATTGAGCGAATCTTTGGCTACGACCTCCATTTCGCGCACCACATCGGCGCACAAGGAATTGCCGTCGGTCGCCCCTTCCACGCCGAAACTCTGCCCAGCCCCAACGGAACAGGCCGCATCGTTGGGCACATTGATATCCAAGGCCGAGTTCAGAATCGGCGCCGCAGTCACGCAGGGGCCGCGCGTCACCGTCACGATGTAATCGGTATTGCCGTCGCCGTTGATATCGACGCAACGCTTGGCATTGCTGCCGTCGCACGCCGTCGCAAACCAAGTGGTCACGGTGGAATCGCCGATATTCGGATTGCTCAACACTTCTTCGATGACTTGCTCGGCGCTACGCGTCGCCTCCATGCGTTGCTGCGCATTGCCGACCACCGTATAGTTCGCTTTACCGAAATTGAACGTCGCAATCGCCATCAGCGTCAACACGATCAACAACATCAAGGCCACCATCAGAATAGCGCCCCGCTGCACCTGTCTCATGGATCGCATTTCATTACCCCCGGATATTGATCGTTTTAACCAGCGCATTGAACGGCTGGCGTCGATAATGATCGTTAAACGGCCCGACGGTATTCGCCGCACCGTCGGCATTGTTGCCGAGGTTATACGTTTTGCCATCGGTATAGTCTGGAGAAAGACTGGTGTTGCGCGCCAGCAGATGGATTTTGACCGCAACCACATTCATCCAGTTGTCGACGCAGGTCGTTAATCCGCAAGAGTTATAGGCGCCGGGATTGGCCGTATACGCCTCGGGGACGCCGTCGCCGCTCAGATCGACGCCATACTCCATTTGCAACTGTTCGATACCGGAAGCCAAGGTGACGATAGTAAAACCGCTGGCGCCGAGTTCCGCCAGCTTGAGTGCAGGAATGCCGTCGCTTGCCGCCGTATTGTTGGCGACGAAAAAGATTTTCACTTTATACGGGCGCACCGGCGCCAGATTGGTCGACACATTGCAATTCGCCAAGTCGCTCGCCAGCATCTTATGCAGACCGAACGTGCTGCCGCCGGACGCCACGATAAACCAGTCGTCGAGCAAATCCGTCCAGGCGCTGGCGCTGCCCAACACCGTGGCAAGCTCCGTGCCGTTGTTCGGCGAACAGAATGAGGCCTGGAAGTACGGCGCGCCGCTGACGACAGCGCTATCGCAGCCCGTTTCGCCCACGGCGCAGGTGCCGGCGCGGCGAATAACCACGACATCGGTTCCGCTTTTGACGTCGGATAAACAACTCAACGCACTGCTGCTGTCATCGCCCTGAATGTGAATCGGCAGCGCATCGCGCAACTCGCTAGTCGAGGTCAGGCAAGGGTCGGGCAGCGAACTGGGGCGAGCCGCATAGTTGCGGTAGTAGCCGCGCACCAGATCCATATCCATTCCGCCCCAATATCCCGCCAGGCGCAACTCCTGCGTCAGGGTGTCGAGGGCAAACCGTCCGTTTTCGATCTGTTCGCCCAACCGGTCGTTTTCGGCCTTGAGTTTGGCCGACGAAATAAAAATCGAACCTAGCGCCGTGGTGATTATCATGCTGATCGCAATCGTAATCATCAACTCGATCAAGGAGAAACCTCGCCCGGCAGCACTGTCGCTAAATTTTAACCGCATGTCGGTACTCCCACGCCGATCCGAGTGCTGATCCAGCGTCGATAATATTCGCTGGGGTACAAGTCCTTGCCGCAAGTCACCGAAGTCGGCGGCGAGAACAAGGCAGATCGCCCCTGCCAAACCACATCGATTTGATAAATCCCGGCCTGGCAGGCGCCAGCGGTCGAATTCGCCGCCTGAATCTGCGTAATGCAGCCGCGCGCCGCCGCCACCGTCGCCAGTGCATTGCCGCCGATGGATTGCGCCGATCCTTTCAGCAGTGCGCTCCATTCGCACACGTCGCGCGCCGCGCCGGTCAATGCGGTGCAACTGCTCGGCATGGCGTCGCCCACGCCGAGATACGTCGGCGACAAACTACTCAAATAGCTATAGCTCGCCGCATTATCGCGATTGGCGTTGATGCGCTCGGCCATATCGTTCGCCAGCACCAAGGCCTGACCGCGCTGATACGACTCCTGGTTCAGCAGATGGATACGATCCTGTATCATCGCCACGCCGAGCAAGCCGAAGCCCAAAATAAAGATCGTAATCATCACCTCGATCAGCGAGGCTCCATACTGCGGCATCGGTCTAAAGATATTCAATCGGTTCAAGTACATGTCGTCGTACATCCAGCGGATTTAACATTCGGGCGGCCCGTCAACTCGATAATCAGGCAACGGCGCACCCCGGCGCCGCTGCTGTAAATATCCAGTTTGGCCTGTTGAGTCGCTTCCATACGCCCCAGACTATTGAAAGCGATGCTGGTCGTTGCGCTGCAATACGGAGTAATCACGATATCGCTCGGCGCCGCATGCTCCTCGATATACTTTCCGGCATAGGCCGGATTAGCGATCGACCAGCCGTTGGTCCAGGAACCGCCCACCGGCAAAATCGTAACGGTGGTATTACGCTTCATCGCCTCGCTACGCGCCCGCATCACACTCGCCTGAAGGTCGAAGGTCGCATCGCGCACGCGTTGCGAGCGTATCATTTCGATGACGTTCGGCGCGGCGATCGCCATCAATATGCCCATGATAATCAACGCGATTATGGTTTCGAACAGGGTGAATCCGTGAGATGTCTTCATTACCATTTCCCTGTCGCGATCTCGTCCATGCCCTTGGTGCGAGAACCTGTGTCGGTAATTTTGAACCAGACGTCTCCCGCCATAAAACCGCTCGCCTTCGGCGTCGCCGTCGCAACGAAGGCCGGAGGCGGGCTAGATGTACTTATAGCAAAATCGTACTCGTTAAACACCTCTTCGTTGCTGATCACATTCAAGGTCGTCAAGTCTCCCGCATAGCCGGTGCGGGCGAACAGCAAGTATTGACTCTGTTTCTGCGCGATCTCCAACAACACCGCCTGCGCCGCCGAGCGCCGTCCCATGCGAAGATATTCGTTATAGGCTGGGATGGCGATCGATATCAGAATACCGATAATAGCGACCACGATAAGTATCTCTATCAGCGTGAATCCCTTGAATCCTTTCATTGTCTTCTCCGTCGGCAATGCAATTCTCAGCAGAGCGACTACGGACTATAACGTAGCGTCGATGAAATCCTGAAATCCCGTCGCCGTTTTACACTACAATCCCACGCCCATCCACCACTCGGCGCATCATACCGCCGTATCGAACCCAATGAAAAGGAACTATTCGATTCCTAGAGCTATGATCTCGCGCCCCCGCCTCATGACGAATCGCGGCGGGGACACCCCGGCAAAAGTCGGCGCTGACGAGACGGATAGAGGATAGAGCAACGGGATCTTGTAGCGAGCGAACCTATCGATGTCCTCCGAGCGTCGTCGATTGCCCTTGCGGGCCGGTCACCAAGAATGCGCCGCTTACGCCGCCTTCGTTAATCGGCATTAAATTTCCAAAAAAAACGCCGGAACATCCGTTCCGGCGTGAAAACGATAAAACATGTGAATCTATTGCAACGCCTATGGCGCAGGCGGCGCCGATGGATAGCTTGAGATCGGCGGAATCAGCACGTTAATCGTAACCGTTCCATCCGGATTCTCTTGCACCGGCGGCTGCATCGGCCAGCAGGTAATCGTATAGGAATTACCGTCCGGATTCAGATGCGCCTCAGGCGGTATCCCCCCCGCCCATGTGCCGACCTCGCTGGCAGGAATGACGAAGGTCGAGGTCGCCAGATTCACCGCATCGCGTGAAATCGGTAGATTCCAAGTGCTGACACCCCCTGCGTTGTACTGCAATGCGCCATCATCATACAATGGGAGAATGAACTCGTTCACATATCCATCGGGATGCGGCGGCGGAACGCGATCTAAATGATGCGGAAGATCGGGTATCGGCAAATCGCCTGCATGCGGCTCGACGGGAGGGGGATGATGCCCTGGCCCCGGCTCGGGATGGTGCGGTGGCGGCGGAGCATGATGCGGCGCCATCTCAGGCACAACATTCTCCTTCTTATGGCTCGGCCCTGCGCCGCCGACTACCTTATCCAAGGCGTCGTCGGATAACGATTGGCCGTTAGAACTTTGCTTGTCTGACATCGTCGATCTCCTACTGCTCGATTTTGCGACCACTTT